>RGDT01000004.1 GCA_009918525.1 Planctomycetia bacterium | reverse complement strand
AAACACAACACCCACCCACCCTCCACGAGCCAGGACCGGCCAGACCTTCGGCCAGTGGACAACGAAGAGAAACCAAGCACACCACAGCCCGCCGGGCAACAGTGCGAGCAAAAAGGTAAACACCGTCGTTAGAGAAACCGCGATCATGGTTTTTATTCCTCTTTGCGGGGTTGAATTCCCTCTGTACGTTCTAACCCATTTTCCGTTACTTCCTCGACAGCGTCCATTTCCGCCGGTTGTTCAGGAGTGAAAATCTGCGTCGGATTCGCTCGTCGAGCAAACGCACGAGAAGCAAACGGCAACACCAAGCCACCAACTACGGCCAGAGTCAACCCACCGAGCATTCCATAACACCAGGCAACTCGATAGTTAGCTCCTACCGCCTTCTTTGATAGGGTTACTGTTGTGTTGTACTGGTAATTCTCCATCACGTCCTGGTACTGGCTATTAGACATCAATTTCGGATAACGCACGTTCATGTTAATCCGTAGTTGCAGCGACTTGCCAATCAACCGTTCGTCATTCGGGAACGTCACATAGGCGTAAAGTAACGGCGAATTCGTTTTGCTCTCCTTGGAGCCGATGTTGATGGTCCCGGCCCAATTGCTCTGATTGGAGCGAGCCGCGAGCATTGGCATCGGGCCGGTAATTCCCAACGACTCCCAGTTGAGAATGGCGACCTGAGGCATTCCGGTCCAGTAACCTTTGACGGCGGTGATTCGGTTATTGAAGTAGACGTAGGACTCGTCTCCCGGTCCGAATGCTGGGGGATTCCAGCCCGAATGAGTGGTTGCTCCCGATGTCAACACAAGGAGCATCGGCAGCAGAAACGCCACGGCCCCCAATCCTAACAACAGATAAGCGGCAGCATGTCCCAGATTCCACCCGGTTCCGGGTCTGGTTTGTGTCGCTTTCTCGTGATCCTTTTGTTCGGGAACCCACAAGTCGCCCGATTCTTGCTTCTCCTTGGCCAGACGGAGATTAGCATCGAGACCGACATTAGGATTCATCAGATCAATCACACTATGAATCAGCAGCGTCAATGCCGCACCCGCCGTCAACAGAATAATATCGAGCGGATAGGTGATCACATCGGCTAGGCTAAGAAAGAAAACAAGCAGTAAGACCGGCACAGAACACCAGAACGTCCACCAGTGCCGACTGGATCGCCGGGACGCGATCATGTCCGGTTGGTACACTCCGCATCCGGGGCATGGTTGCATATCCACTTCTTTTTCGAGCGCCTTGATGACAGCTTGATGAGCGTTGTTATTGGCCGCATCTGGCGTCGCCCCCTGCCCTTGCTTGGTGCGATTGAACAGGTAACGGAATTTCGTTCCGCAGGTAATGCACGCGTGCTCTTTCCACACGCTCACCTCGATTGTCGAAGTATAAGTGTTACTCATGACCAGATGCCTCCTGATAGTCGATGTGCATTCTCAAGCAAATGGGTGAATTAATATCTTCCTGCCGGGTCGCGATGCCGTCAAGGCAGATAGATCGGTTGCAAGCAATACAATCCCACCTCTCTTTGAATCGGCTGATTGCATTATCGCGATGGTCACACCTATTCCGTGTCGATCCCTTTCACCAGATGGCTGAGCGGGGTGTGTAAACACCCTAATTCTTCCGAGGTGTTGACGTGCCCCGTGAGAACCGGGGTGTTGACACGCCGCGATTCTTCCGAGTTTTTGACATAAACCATAAGAATCGGGGCGTTCACACGCCCCACTCGCCATCGCATCCGGCTCAGACGTTTACAGATCTGATAGCATCGCGCGATTATTCTTACTACCCAAAAGGAGTTTCGATCATGAAACGGTACATGACGCTTAGTTTCTTATTCGGTCTAGCCATCGGTTCCTTGTCTGCTGGGGAACCTCCACCTGCGAAACTTCCTTCGTCACTCCCTGCGGGGTTGGGTGTGCATCCCATTTTTACTAATGCTACCGCGATCCCAAGCGAGTGTTGCACTCCGACCGTGAGTAACTGCGGTTCGGCTTGTGTGAGCGGGCCGTTTGTCGAACTGGAAGCCGATTACCTCTACTGGTGGGTAATGTATAAGAGACAGTGGTACAGGCGAGCGGGTGCCGATAGACGGCCAATCGGGTGTACGACTCGGGGCGACGGTTTGGATAGATGAAGATGCTAGTATCGGGGTTCAACTGGGTGGTTTCTTGCTCAGCCGTGTTTCTTCGGGTTCGGCGTTCCGCTCCGACAGTAACGGCAACCCTTCGTTGGCTCAACCGATCATCGACGCGAACACAGGCATTCAATTCCCCCTGTTTATCTCTGACCCCGCCATCGGCCCTTTGACGGGTACCTACGCCAACGCCTCGACTTCACGGCTATTCGGGTGGGAGGTCAACGGCGTCTTCGACACGGCCATGAGCAGCGGCCCGTTGAAAGTACGCGGTCTAGTCGGCTTTCGACAGATCGGATTGCGCGAAAGCTATTCGGAATCGGTTACCATTCAAAATCCACAAGGAACCCCTTTCGCTCTTACTTTCGGAGGAACGACGAGTCTCGGTCTGAGTACCCTCGATTCATTCCGTGCCGATACGGATTTCTATGGTGTACAAGTAGGTACGCGCGTGGGTTACCATTTCGGTCGAGTGGACGTCGATGTCACGGGTAAGTTGGCAATGGGTGTTAGTCAACAGCGTGTGAACATCTCCGGACTGACCACCGACGTCAGCGGCGCGGCCCTGCTGGGTGGTCTACGAGCATTATCTAGCAATATCGGTTCACATACTTCCAACGACTTCGCCGTTGCCCCCGAGATAGGTCTGAATGTGAGCTACCAAGTCGCCAAGGGTGTATCGCTACGGGCCGGATACAATTTCCTCTACCTAAGTCGCGTGGTGCGTCCGACCAATCAGATCGACCTAGTTACAAATCCTGGATTAGTACCTTCGGACCCTTCCTTTGGCACCATCGGCGGGCCGAGTCGGCCCCATTATGATCGGCAAGCCGCGGATTTTTGGGTTCATGGGCTGAGCGCCGGGTTGACCCTGGAGTTTTAAGAGGTGAGATGAGCGGGGCGAGCGGGGCGTGTCAACACCCCGATTCAACGCAGTACCGGGGCGTTGATAAGCCCCACTCGCCCGCTTTCGGCTCTGTTTTTCCTTCGCGATCTTGGCGAATTATCGCTTCATCCCCTACATTAACGCTATGCGAATATGTGCGGTCAGCGATCTTCACGGCCATTTGCCGGACGTACCACGTTGTGATCTGTTGTTGATCGGCGGCGACATTTGTCCGACGGCCGACCACGACCCACTTTATCAGGCTTCCTGGCTGGACACCAACTTCCGAGCCTGGCTCGACCAAATACCGGCCCGGCATATCGTAGGCGTTTGCGGTAATCACGATTTTATATTTGAGCAACTGCCCGAGGCGGTCCCGATCGCCCTGCGATGGACTTATCTTCAAGACAGCGGTTGCGAAATCGAAAAATACAAGGTCTGGGGCACCCCCTGGCAACCGTGGTTTTTCAACTGGGCGTTCAACCTCGAAGAAGAAGACCTTGAAACCCGCTGGGCTATGATTCCCAAGGATACCGATATTCTTGTCTTGCATGGTCCACCGCGCGGTTACGGAGACCAGGTGCAGCGAGGTAGCCACATCGAAAACACCGGCTCCCCGTCTTTGACCGAACGAATTAAGCGTATTCAGCCGAAGTTAGCCATCTTCGGGCACATCCACGAAGGCCGTGGTGAATACAGGCTAGGCAAAACAATTCTGGCCAACGTCAGTATCTTGGATGAGGAATATCGTCCTATTCATCCGGTTTGGACGTGCGAACTAGGAGGCGATTCCAGGGGAACATCAGAGCCGGAAGCGTAAATGGCGAGCGGGGTGTGAACGCCCCGATTCGCCGTCCCTCAGGCTTCCGGCTCTGATAGGTCAGCGTCCTCCTCTGCCCTAAGCGACCCAAGCTAGAAAGTTTCCGATGATGGTTTCCGCGCCGCTGAACGACTAAGATAACAACCACGCCTCACAACCCTGCGGAGTATCTCCATGCGCCTTCTGGCCCTGCCATTACTTCTGGCCGCGTGCATTCCCCTGTTGGCCAAAGACGAACCGACCAATGCCGGCACTTCATGGCTCCACTGGCGCGGGCCGGATATGCAAGGCCACGTTCCGAATGTTCGTATCCCTCTCGATTGGACGGACACGAAAAACGTCCTCTGGAAGACCGAGCTACCGGGCGATGGTCACTCTTCTCCCATCCTCCATGCTGGGCGAATTTATCTGACCGGAGCCAAAGACAAAGGCCGCGAGCGCTATGTGTTTAGCGTAGATGCCGGTAGTGGCAAAGTGCTGTGGTCGCAAATGGCGGCGAAGGATCAGCCGATAGAGAAGACGCACCCCTGGCACGGTTACGCGTCTCCTTCGTGCGCGACGGACGGCAAGTTTGTCTATGCATTTTTCGGCACGCCGGGGCTGTTCTGCTACGACACGGAAGGCAAGCTCATTTGGCAAAAACAGTTCGGAATCTTCGCTAGCAGTGCAGGCTGGAATACGGGCGCGTCGCCGGTGCTGTTCGGTGACACGGTAATCGTAAATTGCGACAATGACGGTGGCCCTAGTGCCGCTCCCGCTGCTTTGGTCGCCTTGGACAAGGCGACGGGCAAAGAAGTCTGGGCAACCCCCCGCGATCAGGGCCGTGGATTCAGCACGCCCGTGATGCTCAAGACCACCAGCGGACGTGTGGATCTGGTGCTCAACGGGCCCGACGGCCTCTGGGGCTACGACCCCAAGACGGGGAAAGAAATTTGGCGATGCACCCGAAGCAAGGCCGACGACCAGAACAAATTCGGCGAACCGCTTCCAGTCACCGATGGGAACCATCTGTTCGTCCTATCGGGGCGCACCGGGGTTTACCAAGGCATCAAAATGCCGGACACCGGCGACGTGACCAAGAAAAACGTCGTGTATGAAGTAGCTCGCAAGAAACGTGACGTGGCGTCACCGATTTTGGTCGATGGTCGCGTTTACTGCGTGGAAAAGGGATCGCAGTTGACGGTATTCGACCTGAAAACGGGCAAATCGACGGGCAAACTCGATCTCGGACGCGATAAGAACTCGATGGCTTCGCCGTTGTACGTCAACGGCGTGATTATGTGGATACTGGGCGACGGCACGACAGTTTTGGTCGAGCCGGGCGAGTCACCCCGAATCGTGGGCCGAAATAAACTACCCGGCGGTGTACTTGATTACGGGGCATCGCCGGCCGTCGTAGAGGGGCGGTTGTATATCCGTTCTCGCACGACACTGTATTGCATCGGGCAAAAGTGATGGACTAGCTTTTTGGATCCGCTCCGCCAGTCGTCGGGACCATTGGTTGCATCCCCGGACGACCGGTGGTGGCGGTTCTAGGGCGAGTTCTTTCCTACCAGGTTCGCTCCCCCTTTACCTATACGGGGTTAAATCCCTACATTGTCTCTTATTCGGCTGCTCGCAAGTGACGACCGGCCGGGGTGCGCTATTTGCGGAGGACTTTACCTTGCCCGCCGTCATGTTGCTTCTATTCGCGTTTACGATCTTTCTATCGGCCGCGTTGCTGTTTCTGCTGGAATTGATGGGCGGAAAACTGATGCTGCCGTTGCTGGGTGGTAGCCCAGCAGTATGGAACACCTGCATGGTGTTCTACCAGGCGGTACTCCTTGCCGGATACGCCTATGCTCACTTCACGACGAAGAATCTCGGACCGCGCCGTCAGGCGATGATCCATCTTGTCGTGTTGGTGTTACCGTTGCTGTTCTTCGCCATAGCCGGCCCACTGGTCATACAAGGCTGGTTGGTTCAAGGGCGTGAAGGGAACCCGATTTTTGCGTCGCTGTTGGTGCTGACCGCGTCGATTGGCATTCCCGTTTTTGTCATCTGCACAAGCGCCTCAGTCCTCACTCGTTGGTTCTCCGCCACTGACCACCCCGCCGCTTCCGACCCCTACTTCCTCTATGCGGCCAGTAACCTTGGCTCGATGATTGGATTGGGGTGCTATCCGTTCATGATCGAACCGAACTTGACTCTCTCATCGCAACGCTTTTTATGGTGCTTCGGGTTTGCGATTTTGGCCGCTCTGACGGCAGGTTGCGCGTTCTTGATGTGGAATAGCAAAGCGCCCGCAACGAACGACGATAAACAGCCCGGTACCGACGCCGGAGGTCGGCGAGCGGGAGCTACCGAGCAAATTACCTCAGGTCCCAGTCGAAATATCATCGAAACGGTGCCGCCACTTCTGGCACCCCACAAGCCTGTGACATGGATACGACGCTTGCGCTGGCTGACACTGGCTGCCGTTCCTTCGAGTTTGATGCTCGGCGCGACGACCTACATGTCGATGGATATCGCGGCCATTCCGCTGTTGTGGGTACTGCCGTTGATGCTGTACTTGCTGACATTCATTATCGTTTTCTCGGTGTTCGATGTCCGCACTCAAAACATTACCGTTGCCGCTTGTGTGTGGTTGCTGCTGATGGGGCTTGGATTGCTAGTCGCTCCTGACGAGGCCATCAAACAACCAGTCATCAAAACCATCGCGAACACCTCGGGTATCGACCTGGAGCCTTACATCGGGGCTAAGTGGTTCCCTGAAGGTTCTTCGATTCTATTGCTGATTCGGCTAGGCGTTCTGGGGGCGGCAGTCTGGACCGGCTGGATTTTCACTCTTCGTGATAAAGAGTTGATTCACCATGTGATGGTCATGGTGATGCCGCTGCTGATACTGCTGCTGATGTTCATCATGTATGCAGAAATCGCCGCGAGTATCTGGGTGAAAATTGCCCTACACTTGGTGGCGTTATTCATCGTCGCCATGGTCTGTCATGGTGAAATGGCCCGCGACCGGCCTGAACCGGAGCATCTGACCGACTTCTTCCTGACGATGTCCGTCGGCGGCGTAGTCGGTGGATTGTTCAATAGTTTGGCCGCACCCATAATGTTCAACTCGTATATCGAGTACCAGATTGCCATGATGGTGGCCTGTTTATTGGTACCGCCGCTCGGTCTTTCCAAAGACAGCAAACTAGCTCGGTCGGCCGATCTGGCTTTGTGTGCCGTCTTTTTCCTGGTGGGCGGATTACTTTTGACCGCCTTCCTGTTCGATTTCTTCCCCAAGGACAAGCCGAGTTCGTACCCCAAAGTGAAGGATATGCCCTGGGAACACTGGAATCGGGCCATCTTGGTCTTCTTGCCGGGATTATTGTTCGGCATCCTCGCCGCCTGGAAGGGATGGGGAACACCCCCTGCCGAGGAAGGAGAAAAGCCCCAGAATAGCCTAGTGGATCGAGCGTTGGACCTATTATTACCTTTGGGACTGCTGGTCTTGGTCTTGGGACTGTTTTGGGGCTTGCCGTCGGACTTGCTCGAAGGTCGGGTCGATGGGTTTGCTAAACGCCTGCAACTGGAACCGGAGCAATTCCGCAACATCCTCATCTTTGGGCTTCCGGCTGTGTTGTGCTACACCTTTGTCGAGCGTAACATCCGCTTCGGCCTGGGTGTCGGGGCGATCATGCTGGCAGCGGGAATGTCGCTGGCGATCCGCGAAGGCTGTCTCTACCAAGATCGCAGCTTCTTCGGCGTGCTGAAAGTTGAACTGGGACGATCTTTCTACCCAGAGGATCGCCGTAGTTTCCCGATTCAGGCTCGTTACTTCGTCAATCGTCTTGTACACGGTACGACCCTACACGGTAAACAGTTCCTCGAAGATGATTTGCGTAATCTCCCTACCTCGTATTATCATGCCACCGGTCCCGTCGGCATGGTGATGCGCGGCTACAACCGCTTCAACGAAAAGGAAAAACGCTGGCCGGGTATTGCGGTTATTGGTCTGGGTACGGGTACGGTCGCGGCCTATGCCAATGCCGGACAACGACTCGATTACTACGACATCGATCAAGTCGTTGTTGACATCTCGTACAATCAACGCCGCTACTTCACCTTCTGTGAAGACGCCAAGAAACGCGGAGTGGACATCGGCCTGATTCTCGGGGATGCTCGTTTGACCTGCGATCCTTCCAATCCGCTCAACAAACAGGCTGACCCCGAGAAGCGTGGGCTGCCGCGTCTGCGGCCGATGGAACGCTGGGACGAGGAAAAGAGCGAGTACCGCAATCCGCCGCCGCAGCCGGAGTATGGCCCGAAGCTCATGGCAGACGACAAGTATGGGATGATTTTCGCGGACGCTTTTAGTAGCGATGCCATTCCGGTACACTTGATCACCCGCGAAGCGATGATGATCTATTTACGACGATTGGAAAAGGACGGCATCATTCTGGTGCACATTTCCAATCGTTACCTGGACCTTCAACCGGTGCTGGCAAACATCGTCACGGATCTACGCGAAAACGGCGTTCGCGATGAGAAAGGCAACGTGATCGAAGAAGTGCCGAACCTCGTCAGTTATCACATGAGCGACGATGACGAAATCGCACCGGGCAAGAGTCGCTCGCACTGGGTAGCCATCACGCGCGACGTGAAGAATATCGAACGTCTGCTACAAGTGCCGATGTGGCAGGCAGATGAAGCACAGCTAGAGTGTTTGGGCGCGGCATTGTGGCCGTCCACGGATCCGGCCATGACAGCGGCAAGCGGACTGGCCCTAGCTTGCAGGGGTATTAGTGATACGGTGGCTCGCAAGGCCTTCGAGGATGAGAATCGCACCGGTCCGTATGTCGCGCGGTCGAAATGGGTTCCTATCGACACGTTGCACGACATCGACGCCCGCAACGAGGCCGATCAGAAAGAGCTTGAAAAATTGACGAAGGATCTGGAGCCGATTCGCGCCAAGCTGGCGGATACCGAACGGTTGTTGAAGGCACTCGACAAAGACTATGAACCTCTCAAGTTGGAGAACGAAGCCGCCGAAAAGAACGTCGAATCGCTAACCAACCTGATGAAAGACGGCCGAGCGGGCGACAAGGCGGAGATTGGCCGCAAATTGGAGGAAGCCAAGCGGAAGATAGCCGAGATCAAGCCTAAGTTCCAAAAAGCGACCGAGGAAAAGGAGCAATTAACCTCGAACAAGACTTATTGGACGGAGCGGCGCGATCCGCTGGCATCACGGGTGAATCGGCTCAAAGCCCGCATCGAGTCGCTGGAGGAACGGCGAAAGAAGATTGCGAAAGTAGGCGTCTGGACAGACGACTATTCTAACCTGTTGAGCGTTTTCAACCGTTAAGGCCGGTTTGAACACCATGGCAATTTTGGGCGAGAGAGGAGAAGCCCTCCTCTCTCCCCGACCTGTGCCCCCTCGCCCTCTTTGCCATTTTGTGGCTCCATAAGCACTGGCTGGATACAAAGCCGGAAGCGTTCGCGACGGTAAATCGGGGCGTTGACACACTCCGCTCGCCCGTTTTTGGCTCTGATGACCGCGTTTGCAATTTTGGGGGAGATGGGAACCCTTCTCTCTCTCTCTCCGTCTGCCTCAGGCAGAAGCAACAACGAGGATATCGCGATGAATCCACTCGATCTTACAGGGCAGACAGCCATTGTCACCGGTGCGGCACGCGGTATCGGGCTGGCAATCGTTGAGCGACTCTTGGCGTCCGGGGCGAACGTCAGCCTTTGGGATTGTGACGCAGCCGCTCTAACTGCCACATCTGCGGCCCTGGGCAACCGCACGCATACGGCCGTCGTTGACGTCACACAGTTGGCCGACCTCCAGCGTGCGGCTGAAGCGGCTCGTGAACGGTTCGGCGGTCTACATATTTTGGTCAACAACGCGGGTATCACAGGGAGTAATCGCCCGAGTTGGGAACTGGACGTGGACGAATGGCGGCGAGTGATCGACATCGACCTGACAGGGGTTTTCTTATGCTGTAAAGCCGTAGTACCGCATCTGTTGACCGGAGGTTATGGGCGGATCGTCAACATCGCCTCCATAGCCGGTAAGGAAGGTAATCCCAACGCGGCTCACTACAGCGCGGCCAAGGCGGGAGTGATTGGATTTACCAAGTCGCTGGGCAAAGAATTAGCGAAACAGGGCATCGCGGTCAACTGTGTAACTCCGGCTGTGATACAAACCGACATTTTCAAACAAATGACGTCCCAACATATCGAATACATGCTATCACGCATTCCTATGGGGCGGTTTGGCCAGAAAGAGGAGGTCGCGGCCCTCGTGACGTGGCTGTGCTCGCGAGACTGTTCGTTCAGTACGGGAGCGGTGTTCGACCTCTCGGGTGGACGTGCCACGTACTGAACCGCCCCTGGCTCGATTCTCGCCAGGGAAGCGGGTTTGCGTCTGTTGACGACCTCGCTATCATGTGTTGCTGTCCCAACGAGCTAAAGAGGTGGCGATGGGTCTACGCTTCACGGTTCTGGCGAGCGGCAGCACAGGGAACTGTTCGCTGGTTAGCGCCGACACTGGTGGTGTTCTGATCGATGGCGGCCTGAAACCTACCGACATGCTCGCACGTTTCGCTGCGGTTGCCCTTTCGCCGCTTCAGATCCGGGCCATGGTCTTGACACACACGCATGGCGATCATTGGAACGATGGATTGTTGGGGTGGTTAGTCGAGCGTAAGGTGCCGTTGTATTGCCACCCGTCTCATCATCATGTGTTGTTGCGGTCAGTAAATTTTCGGGCACTTCGCGTCGGCGATTTGGTTCGTGATTTTCACTCGAATGAGGAATTCAACCTACCAGCGGGTTTGCGTTGTTTACCCGTCCCTGTGCGTCACGATGGCGGCGCGACCTTCGCATTTCGTCTGACTGGTCCCAGCGACCTGTTCGGCTCGGCCTTTTCCTTGGGATATGCGGCTGATCTCGGAGTTTGGGACGAGGTGCTATTAAATGGATTTCTCCATGTCGATTTGCTCGCCTTGGAGTTCAACCATGATGTTACTCTTCAGCGGCAAAGCTCTCGCCCGGCGTTTTTGATCGAACGTGTCCTTGGTGAGCATGGGCATTTATCTAATGACCAGGCGGTTGACTTTCTCGCACGGTTACTCGACCGGCAGGGAATCGAGCGATTAGGGCATCTTGTACAACTACATCTGAGCGGCGAATGTAACCGGCCGGCTTTGGCTCGAAAGGTAGCTCGCAATTTGTTTGAGCAACGTGGCTGCAGTATACGGATTCATACCGGACAGCAGGACATCCCCTTGAAACCAATAGAGATTGGCCCACTCCCCAAGAAACGATCAGTACGTGAGCCTCACAACCGTTTGATGAGTCAACCCCAATTACCTGGATTTTGAATGGACAAAAAAACCGAACAGGACGACATCAGCCACCCCATTCGGTTCAAAGGTTTTATCGTCAATAGGATCAGGCGATTTTTTTCTCGGCAGAAGCTAGGCTAACATTATCAAACAATTTTCGTTCACCTTTGATGATCGAGGCATCAACGACATATTTGGACTTATGATCCATTTCGGGTAAATCATATTGAATATCTAGCATGATTTCTTCGATGATACTTCGTAAACCACGAGCGCCGGTATCGCGGGCCTTGGCCTTACGAGCGATTTCGCGCAGTGCGCTATCGTCGAATTCGACCTCTGCGCCTTCCATCTCAAACAGTTTTTGATACTGCTTGACGAGCGCATTTTTAGGTTCGGTCAGAATCTTCACTAATGCTTCTTCATCCAGAGGAGCCAAGGGGGCCAACACAGGCAGACGGCCGATGAATTCGGGGATCATTCCAAATTCGATCAAGTCGTCGCTCGTGACTTGAGCCAGGAGATCACCCATTTCCAGTTCGCGATTATTGCCCATACCGCCGAAACCAAAGGTGCGTTTTCCGATCCGTCGAGAAATAGTCTGATCCAACCCGACGAAGGTTCCGCCACAGATGAACAATATATTCGACGTGTCAACTTGGATGTATTGTTGCTCTGGATGTTTGCGGCCACCCTGAGGCGGAACATTGCTGACAGTGCCTTCAAGCATTTTTAAGAGGGCTTGTTGAACACCTTCACCGGACACATCGCGAGTGATTGAGACGTTTTGGCTAGTTTTGGCGATCTTATCAACTTCGTCGATATACACGATACCACGCTGAGCCGCCTCAATGTCGAAATCAGCCGCATGCAATAACTTGAGCAACAGATTTTCGACATCCTCACCGACATAACCGGCTTCGGTCAAGGTAGTGGCATCCCCAATGGCGAAAGGGACATCGAGAACCTTGGCGAGCGTTTGAGCCAAAAGGGTTTTGCCGCTGCCGGTAGGGCCGATCAATAGGATATTGCTCTTTTCGACCTCAACTTCACCTCGACCTTGGTCGGCGAGAGTGAGGCGTTTGTAGTGATTATGAACAGCTACGGACAGCACCTTTTTGGCACGGCCCTGGCCAACCACATATTGGTCGAGTTTTTCTTTGATAGTGCGTGGGGTGGGAATATGAGAAAATGATGAACGAGATGCCCCCTTGCGTTTTTTTTCTTGGTCGATGATCGACTGACAAAGTTCGACGCATTCGCCACAAATATAAACATCTCCGGGACCCTCGACGAGTGGGCCCACATCCCGGTAGTTTTTGCGACAGAACGAACAACTGGCGTTGCGGTTCTTAGCATTGTTTCCACCAGTGGGCTTTCGCCCGCCCCCACCCGGTCCGGTATCTTTGGTCGCCATTCAGTCTCCTTTAACCGGCCAACTCCCATCACGGAAAGTGGCCTATCGGCGCTTGGCGCACGCCGCACGTTGGCGGCGGGTTGAGGTCGAAACGTACGGATTCTAGAGCACAAGCTATGGCTCCGCAAGTCGCGGAGGCGAGTTTAGGAACCTTTATTCCCTTCGTCGCGTGGTAGTTCATTGCTGGGCAGACCCGAATCGATGCGAATCTGCTCTAACAATAAATTACGAAGCCGGGCAAACTCTTCCTCGCTCAACTGACCCGATTCATACAACTTACGAAAATGAGCTAGCTGCTCATTCGAAGTCATATTGCCTCGGGAGTTAATTTGCTGCCAACGACGAACTACGGAAATGATAACCGCGCCAAGGAGCAGGACGCCGACTAAAATTGCCGACGTCAGCAGTACACTGCTGTCCATAGCCGCGAATAAACTCATTTTCGGAATCCACGTTATCAGATAGGGTCTCGGCCGGCTCACGAGTCCACCGCCCGTGCTTATGCCATTATAACGCCTTTCTGGGCGCGAAAATAAGAATCTTTCGATCAATATTCACATGAAGTGAACTGGTCGGGCAGTACGATAGTTAAAGCCGTCCTGCGAATCTCAGCCCTCCCATCTAACCACTTCAGTTACTCTTTCCCAACCGAATAGCCAATCATGAAACCGTCGATTCCTGTCGATTATTCATGTTCCGCTAGCCAGCGTTCCGCATCGAGTGCTGCCTGACAACCGCTACCAGCAGCAGTTACAGCTTGTCGGTAATAACTGTCGGCAACATCACCTGCGGCGAACACGCCCGGTACGCTCGTGTTTGTTCGGAACGGTACAGTCCACTTCACATAACCGCTCGGCTCCAATTCGATGTGCCCTTTGAGGAAATCGGTGTTTGGTGTGTGGCCGATGCCAAGGAACATTCCAGCGATGGATAAAGTTTCCTTGGTAGCGTCCTGGGTGCTGACCAACCTTACACCCGTCACGCCGTCCTCGTCGGTGCCGAGGACTTCTTCAACAACTCGATGCCATTTCACGCTGATTTTCGGGTTTGACATGGCTCGTTCGGCCATGATCTTGCTGGCTCGCAACACATCACGGCGCACGATGAGATAGACTTTGCTCGCAAACTTCGCCAAGTAGCTCGCTTCTTCAACAGCCGAATCACCGCCACCGACGACGATCAGTTCCTTCTCACGGAATCGCGGCAGGGCACCATCGCAGACGGCACAACCCGAGACGCCGTTGTTCTTGAAGCGTTCTTCGGAGGCTAAGCCTAGATAGTTGGCGCGTGCCCCCGTTGCCACAATGACGGCTTTGGCCTGAATCGTTTGCCCATCGCGACTGGTTAGGGTAAATGGACGCTTATTGAAATCGACACTGATAATGTCGTCGCTCACGATGCGAGCGCCGAAGTTTTCGGCTTGTTGTCGCATCCATTGCATCATTTCCGGGCCGGTGGCGGCTCGTTTACCGTGATGAGCGCGTTTACCTTCGTAGAGATGGGCAAGGTCAGCGTAGCGTTCAGGGGTCAAGGCGCTTTTGCTGAATGCACCGAGAGCTGCGTTGTCGGCAAACGGCCAAGTCGGGAAGTTTTCGACCTCGGTAGTGAGGTTCAACTGGCCTAGTGGTAGCGTGCCGTTGATGCGGTTCGGTTCGTGAAACGGATGTCCTTCAAAAACAACAGGCCGAAGGTTCGCTCGGGCAGCATAAACGGCTGCAGTCCAGCCAGCTGGTCCGGAGCCGACAATAACGACGGTTTCAACGGTCATGAAAAATCCCCGCTCTTGGGCTGACGAATCGCTAACGCTACAGTGATAGAGAGTCGAAAGCATGATAGCGAAAAAGACGGCAATCTCTAGCCATTCTTGCCAATCCCTCTCGACTCGCAGGCATTTACAGATTCTAGCCATGGCTCCCAACAGGTCAACGCGGTGAGCCAGGTTAAGGAAAGGGTGTTCATGCGGCTGACCATTTATCGCGAAATTCTACCCTACGTCCCTCGATTTAAGGACAAGCTGTTCGTCATTGCGCTCGATGGGGCCGTCGTCGAGGATGATAATTTTCGCAATCTTTTGCGCGACATTGCCTTACTGCGTTCCCTGAGTATCAAGGTCGCCTTGGTTCACGGAGCCACTCATCAGATTCGTCGTTTAGCAAGTGCTATGAACATCACACCAACCAATTTGGATGGCTCCGGCGTCACGGACACGGATACCCTGCGATTGGCGTTGTTGGCATCCGCGCGCGTGTCGTGGGAACTTCTCGAGGGATTGAGCGCGGCCGATCTCCGTGGTGCGGTCAGTAATGCGCTCGTGGCGCATCCTGCGGGAATTTTGCAAGGAATCGACCATCAACACACCGGCAAAGTGGAACGTATCGATACCAGCATGTTGCAGGCACTGCTTGAACGCGAGATTATTCCCGTCGTGCCGCCCATCGGCTGCGATGGAGAGGGGCACAGCTTTCGCCTGAATAGCGACGTGGTCGCCGTCGAAGTGGCACGCGCTATGGGGGCCGTGAAAGTAATCTACTTGACGATACACGCAGGCTTACCGATTCCCGGTGAACCAGGAGAGGTGTATCGTCAGTTAAAAGAAGGCGAAGCGGAGCACGTGTTCAAACGGCACGCCGCGGACTATCCCCCCGAGTTACGCTCGAAACTGGAACAAGCCATCAAAGCCGTTCGCGGTGGTGTGCCGCGGGTACATGTGATCGACGGCCGAGTGGAAGAAGGATTACTAGGTGAAGTATTCAGCAACGAGGGAATCGGAACGCTGATCCACACAAACGAGTATCAGGAAATACGTAGCGCGACACGTCGCGACTTGCGAGCCATCTACACGCTGATCCAAGGGGGGGTCGAACGGGACGAACTGGTTCGTCGGCCACGCTCGGAACTAGAGCGACACATCGACGATTATTTCGTGTTCGAGTTGGACAAGATGCCGGCCGGGTGTGCGGCGTTACACGTCTACCCGGATGAAGAAATGGGGGAATTGGCGGCGGTGTGCGTCGATCCGCGCTTCGAGAATCGGGGCATCGGCGGGAAACTGATGCGATATGTCGAGGACCGGGCACGTGCGAAGGGGTTGAAGACTCTGTTTTGCCTGAGCACGCAGGCATTCAATTATTTTCAGCAAAAAGGCGGTTTTACGCCCGGTACTCCCGATGACCTACCGCCCGCTCGACGCGAACGCTACGACAAGTCCGGCAGGCGTTCGATGGTGTTGCTCAAAAGATTGGGATAAGTCTCGCGCAAGTTAGGAAATCCGCTGCGTTCGCCGGGTGAACCAAACCAACACACTGACCGCTGGAAGAACCAGCGATCGTAACACCCAACGCATCAACGGAGAATGACCCATGCGAACTTTCAAGTCCCTTGTCCCCGCTTTTCTCCTGACCGCTCTCTTCATCGCCGGCCCCGCTCAGGCCCAGTCGTATCGGCTCGGTGTCGAAACGATGCGCGATCCATCGGGAGTGCGTGTAGTAGGCATCATCCCAGGCTCTTTGGCCGTGGGTAACTTGTTTATCAGTGACGTGATAACGGCCGTAGACGGCATCAGGGTGTATGATCCGATTCTGGTAAGGAGCATGATCATGGACCCTAGCCGCAACAACGTCTCATTGGACGTCGTTGACTTTCGCGGACGATCGTTCCGGGTGGACGTGGAGTTCAGCGTCACCACCTTCGCAGCCGTGAAATCGCATGGCGATGGCCGGGTTCCCGTGAAGGCAGACCAGAAGACGAAGACAATCAAGAAAATTACCCGAACGCCCAGCCGATAAAAAGAATCCACGATATTCGCTCGCCGGGAACCAGAAACGCCGACTCATTTCGGCGCTTCTGGTTCCCGGCGAGCGATCCCGATGCTGTATCTACTCGATACCGTTGGTTAATACGACAAGTTCGCGAAGCTCATCAGGCGAGATGACACCTGCCCGCTGCTTACGGCTGAGTTCGCGAATACGCAGGTTGATCCGACGTTCTTCTTCCAATTCGGCGAGAGCATTTTTCGCCCGAACGGTTTCTTGTTCAGCCCGGGCCGTTGCCTCCTTCGCCCGAACGGCTTCTTGTGCTGCAAGTGATTCAGCGAGATTGGCCCGCGTTGTTTCCTGTTCCTGTAAGGTCTTGAGTTCTTCAAAGCTTAGAAACAGTTGACCGTTCGGGCCGATGACCACCATCTCCTCACCACCGAAATCGAAACGGATACCCAGACGTGGACTAACGAATCGATTGGGATTGTGTCGCCGGAATGCAGCTCCGCGGGGACCACGGGTGTAGATGGTCAGGTGATCGGCGTCGGGGTCGTAGACATAGTATTCCTCGACGCCGTATTCCTCGTAAAAAAGGTGTTTCTTCGGTTCTTCTCCGCGTTCGTTGCCTGGGGAAAGAATCTCGAAGACAACCGTGAGCGGAACGCCTCCTTCTTCCCATTGCTTGTAGCTGCCCCGATCCCCTTTGGGGCGACCGAAGACGACATAGACATCTGGTGCCTGCCGTATCTTGTTATTTCCCTCAACGGGGTACCAAAGATTATCAGCCGCGACAAAAACATCGTCGCGGTCGCGAAACTGGGCCAAGAGGTTACCGTAGAGAACGAAGATCCAGCGGGCCTGCTTGGTGTTGTCAGACATGGGCTTACCGTCACGGTCAGGATAGTCGATTTCGGGAATCGCGACACTGCTCATCGGGTTCCTCCTGCGAACGTGTCCAAGGGTCAACGTACCACATCCCCACTTTGTCGCATACAACAATATGACACCCTCGAAGGAGCCGCTTCATGAGCACGGCCGCCGACATTCTTCAGCAGTTCAGCCAAAAGCGAGCCGAGATGCTCGCGCAACTTCGGCGTGTCGTCGTCGGCCAGAGCGATGTGCTGGAACAGATATTGGCAGCGATTTTCACACGAGGGCACTGCCTATTGATCGGCGTACCGGGCCTTGCCAAGACACTGATGGTGTCGAGTATCAGTCAAATTCTCGACGTGGGGTTCAAGCGTGTCCAGTTCACCCCGGACCTGATGCCCTCCGACATCACGGGCACAATGGTACTGGATGAACCAACGCCTGGAAAACGCGAATTTCGCTTCGTGCGTGGACCTGTTTTCACCAATATCTTGTTGGCTGACGAGATCAACCGAACACCGCCCAAGACCCAAGCCGCTCTGCTACAGGCCATGCAAGAGCGCGAAGTCAGCGCGGGGCAAGAGACGTATAAACTACCCGATCCATTCTTTGTCATCGCGACCCAAAACCCGATTGAACAAGAGGGAACCTACCCCCTGCCCGAAGCGCAACTGGATCGCTTCATGTTCACAATCAAAGTGGACTACCCAACCTACGAGGACGAAAAAAAAATCGTCGCCTTGGCTGGACGTACCGAACCGGTAGAAATGACCAAAGTCCTCAGTGCCAAAGCGATCCTGAATTTGCAAAAAGTGGTTCACGCTACAGGCGTAGGGGAAACAGTCGTTGATTATATTATCCGCCTCGTCCGGGCGACCCGTCCGAGCGACCCCACATCGCCCGATTTTATCAAGCGCTTGGTCGATTTCGGCGCGGGGCCACGTGCAGGAATTTTTCTCGCCGAAGCAGGCCGAGCCTTTGCCGCCATGCAGGGAGAACCGGCCGTCACCGAAGCGGACATCCAGAAAGCGGCGATCCCCGTGTTGCGTCACCGCATCGGCACAAACTTCCAGGCTCAAGCCGAAGGCATGACGAGCGAAGACCTGATACGTAAGTTATTGACGGTCGTGACGCCGCGCGACGAGGCAAAATATACCAAGTCGAGGAGATGACACCGCCCGCTCGCCAGCTCGGGGCAAGTCTCCTAGAACAGCGAACAACTTCACCGCTCGCATGGAGAAGACTCATGAAGCGTTTTGCGTTGTCCACCATTTGCCTGTTGGCCATCTTTTCAATCGCTCGCGCTCACGAACCGGAACCGGGATCGCTCGTATCAATGGTTCTTGACACCAAGGTTCAAAAGGAAATCCTCCTCACGGACGCGCAGCGGGCCGATGTCGAGAATCTCCGGGCAGCTGATCAGAAAGACCCGGCAGCAGCCCAGAGCACCTTGCTGGGGACCCTTAAACCTTCTCAGGTCAAACGTTTGCGTGAAATTACTTATCAGGCCCGCGGAGGAGCGGCGATTGCAGATGAAGCCGTCGCTATCGAGTTGAAGCTCACGCCCGAACAGAAAGCCCAGGTGGCGACCATCTGGCGCAATAAGGTTTTGGATCTCCAAATGCGCGAAAAAGTGGCTCGCTTCCGCAATCCCGCTGCGCGGTCGGCGTGGCTATTGCGCAATCGACGCGAGCAGGGCGACGACCTCCTCGCCGTCTTAACCGAGGACCAGAAAAAGACGTTTGAGACCATGAAGGGCAGACCGTTCGACTTCGGCACGAAAAAATAAGGCCCTTCATGGGGATTCAGGACACCGAACTGCAAGCCTGCCTCTAACCGAACGCCCTACCGCTGGCGGATCGCTCTCCTGTTGCGCCGCATTGCAACGCCAAGGCCAGTGATCGCAACCGTGTCTCGGGGCTGTCGGCTCGTGACATGAACACCACTGGCGCTGCCGTTCCGCACAGCAGGCCGCCGAAACGGCAATCAGCCGCGTACATGATGGCCTTGACGGTAAGGTTAGCACTGGTCAGGTCGGGGAAAAGCATCACGTCGGCGGCTCCCGTCACGGTACCGCCGACCCCCTTGCGCTCGCCTGCTTCGGCGGCATACGCTAAATCGAACGATAGAGGCCCCTGCACGGTACACCCACTCGGCGGATGAGCGGCAATATCTGCGGCTTCCAGCGTATCCGGCAATGCTTCCGTTGGTTTTTCACTAGCTGCCATCACGGCAACACGTGGTGCCGGCTCACCTAGTCCTCGGGCCACGGATAACATGCTTTCCAGAATATCGAGCTTCTGTGCCAACGTAGGCCGAGGAGTGATGCCAGTATCGGCGAGGAGAAAACGACGTTGGTCGCGAGGAATTTCTATCAACACGACCTGGCAAATGACGCGACCCGTACGCAAGCCTTCGTCACGGGACAACACGGCTTGCATTAAAGCGGGAGTGGCGATTTGGCCTTTCATTAACAGGGCAGCACGCCCGGTTTTGACCTCGGCAACAGCTGCTCGAGCTGGATTATCGGTGTCGATGAGCGTCATGCCGTCGAGGGGAATGCCGAACGCTCGCACGTCAGCGGTTCTTCCGCACAAAAAGGGTCGAACCCAGCCACGATCGGTAGCCTCACGGAGGGCGGTGAGAACCGTTCGGTCGGCAGCACCTGCGGCAGCCACGCCCAAAGCAGGCCGTGTACGATCGGCCTGAGCGAAGAGTTCGTCGAAGGAAGGAAGCGACATGACTGATGCACCTCTGAAAACGAGAACAGGCCCGGCGATAACGCCGAGCCTGCGGAAAATCTCCGACCCCTAAGGGGGAGGGAAATTAGTTGTCCTTCTTCTTCTTGCCACCACCAACTTCGATCTTGACGACGATTTCAGCATCGCCTTCGCCCTCGGTCGTCAACTTGGCGGCAACGCCCTTGACCTTGCCCTTGGACTCTTCGATGGCCTTGGTTACGTCTTCGACCTTCAACTCATCCTTGCCCTTGAGAATCTTCGGGCCCTTGTGCTTCAGAACCTTTTCTTCGGCCTTCTTCTCGCCCTTCTTCTTGACCAACACGGTAACAGTGTCCTTCGTCACGGCGGTGACGAGGCCAGTGTACTCGCCAGCGGCGAGGAAACCAACGAGAACGAGGCAGGCCAGGGTCGCTTTGATGAACCGTTGCATGGGATACTCCTAGAACTTGTCCAACCGAATCCCCCGTGGAGAGACACGATTCCCGAGAAGCGATTCGGCGGTACAAGAACTAACACCACATTAGAGGGGAAGTAGCACGTCGGCCACTATCTTAAGAAAAAAATTTTCCGACTCCTTCGGTCGCTCTTTCAATTCATCCGCCAGCGTTGAGATTTCCGTGTCAAGACTGATCAGCAACGCACTTCGACTATGTTATCGACACCGGGCTGAGATGGACGACGAGAATCCCCTCCGTTCGTTACACCAGCGTGTCAAGGTTTGATTGATTATGCAATGTTAAGCGACCACCGGGCATTCCCGTCGTCGGTGAAAAACGATCCACAACCACAGAGTTAACGCCGTTGAATATTCACGATACCTGAGGATAAAGCAAGGATTCATACGGTTATTTCTAAATAGAGAAATACTACAAATTAATATCAATTTGCAGGATTCGTCGAACAGCGACAATCGCGACAACCTATTTCAATTAATTATTCGCTATTATTTGCCTAATCGTTCCATGATGCAATATGACACTCTTGCCGTTTTTGTCGGCTAAATTGTAAATATCGACGCATTCTTTTCCACTTCCGATTATTTGCTAAATTGCGAGATTTACCCAGCCGAAGCAATCGGGAAAAATGGATGCGATGTTCCCCACGTCCTGAATTCCTGGAGCCAGCACCATGAGGTTTCCTGTTTCCCGAACATTCGTCGCCGCCCTCGTTGGGCTGGTCTTGGCGGGTGGCACAGTATCGGCGTCACACTGCGGAGCGTGTGCATATCCCGTATATGCTGCACCCGCACTCGAACAGTGTACTTTGCCGAGTGTTACCTACCGTGTGAGATACGAAAGCGTCACGGAGGAAGTACCGCAAACGTGTTATCGTCCCGTCTATCAAACGCATTATGAAACTTGCCGCTACACCACCTACCGTCCGGTGTATGAGCAGCATGTGCGCGAACACTGCTACGCAGTGCAACGCCCTGTGTTTGAGGAACACGACGAAGTTCGTCGATACACTGTGATGCACCCTGTGTTTGAGAACCATGTTCGGACGGTCTGCTATACCGTACAGCGTCCCATGGTTCGCGAATATCAAGTTGCGATCCCTTACTACACCTATCATCCCGTTTATCAACAGCACTGCCGCGAAGAGTGCTACACAGTGATGAATCCAGTGCAACAAACCTATCAAGTCCCGGTTCACTGGTGTACCTACCGCCCGGTGATTCAGCAGCACGTCCGCGAACACCGCTATATGGTGCATAAGCCGATGGTGCGAACCTATCAGGTTCCAGTTCAATTCACGACATATCGTACCGTCACCGAGCAACATGTGGCTGATGTCCCCTACACCACATATCGCCAAGTGACCGAAACTCACATGGCGTATCGCAAAAGCTACACCTGCGAACCCATCTGGGAAGAACGGGATGTCGTCATCGATTGCGGTTCGTGGCAAACGGTCAGTGAATACGTACCCGGGCCTATCATTCAGCAGTGCCGTCAAACGCCTGGAAATTGGCACTTCGACCCTTGCACGTGCCAGAGTTACTACTGCCCCGGCCCGACAGTGTCCTACAGCGTACAATGCCCCGGTCGGCATGTTTGCCGTCAGGTATATGTACCTCGTCAAGAAGTTCGCAAGTTACGGACTTGCCGCTACGTGACACGGGAACACTGCCACGCTGTGCCGTACACGACGTGCAAACTGGTTCCCGAGTGCCACGTTCGACAAGTCCACTACACCACATGTAAGTTAGTCCCCGAATGCCACACGCGGATGGAAACACGGCAACAATGCTACACGGTGTGCGAAGAAAAATGCGAAAAGATCCCATACACCACGTGTCACTATGTTCGAGAAGATCACTGCAAGATGGTGACTTGCTGCAAGACGGTCATGGTGCCGGAAGTGAAAACCCGCAAGATTCCCTACACCACATGCCATTACGTCCGAAAAGAGAACGTTCGTTGTGAAACACGCCGCGAATGTTACACGGTTCCCGAAGTGAAAACGTGTCAGATTCCGTACACGACGTGCCGCTATGTACCCCAAGAAATGTGTCAGACCATTAAAGTACGTACCTGCCGGTATGTGACTGATATGCGCACTTGCCAAATCCCTTACACCACGTGCCACTATGTACCGGAAGAGAAGTGTGTACAAGTACCTCGAGTGACGTGCCACTATGTACCGTACACAATCGTTACGAAACAGTGCCGTCTAGTACCGATTTGTGAAGCAATATGCGAACCTTCGTGCTCCTCCCTCTATATGAGTCACACAGAATGGTTCGCACGGTTACATAATCAGTATGGTTGCCGTCATTAATAGTCAAACTTAAGGATCATGAAGTAGGCATTGATTTAGGTCAATGCCTACTTCATTTAAGAATCATTTGAATTAATATACTTATTCACATAGTAAAATAATTATCACTGACCAAAAGTAAGAACGGCTGTCTCACCTCCGCGCACACCTACGACTCGAAATTGCTCCACCTGTTTACCTCCATGCGACCACTTGGCTCGCACACTATAGATTTTCATCACTCCATCTAGAGGCGGAGTGTAATAAGTGTTGCCATAAAAACGTTTATTTTCCACATAGACTTCAGCGTCGTCCGGGGCGTAGATTTTAATAAAAGCCGAATCACGTATGATGGGCTGCACATCTGAATTCGTACCGGGTAACCGGGACGAATCATAGGAGCGAGATGCTGACGCGGGCGAAGTGTCCTGACTAGCCTCGGAAACAGTGGAAATTGGCGGCTGCACCGTCCATGCCCGCATGATCATAGCTCGATCTTGGGGATGATAAGAGGGAATGCCTGCCGGGTAGGCTACAGGATCACGCCGCCAACTATCAGCCGAGTTGAAGGACATACCATAACTATAGGCTGTGTTATAGCTGTAGCGGTGCCCTCCCGTGTAAGGCCCATAATACATTGCACTTCCAATGCCATTACCGAAGCCGAAAGGCCCCGCCTCGACACCGCAGACGAGGAGCACCGCTACGAATATAGAGGCCAAAATTTGATTCATTTCCGCACCTCGCTAAATGGAGAGTGCAGACATTCCTTGTCGTTCTCTCGCCTTCCTGGCGATTGCACATTGAAGCATTGCTCCAATACACTCCTCAAGCAAGTGGCATGCAGCTGAGGAGCAGCAAATCGCTGCGCCCCAGCCGCGTTGATTGACCAGCCTTATCTCACTTCGCCGATTTTCCCACACGGTAATTCTTTAACTCTCCGAGTTCTTTCGTGTGCCGTTCACCCGGATCCACAAAGGTCACGGGCCTCGGCCCGGTGAGCGTAACGAGCTGCTTGATGTCGGCTAGTTCGAGCAAACCGAAGCAAAAAACCTCAGGTACTTGCTGCATGACGCGGTTTTCTTCAAGCACTTCCTTGAGTGTCGCCCGGCTTCCAATAACTTCGACTGAGCCAATCGCCTTTTCGTCAACGGCTGAGGCCGCCAAAGCGATGAGTGACGTTCGTGGTCCGACAGCGACAACATGTACGTTGCCCTTGGCCCAGTTCGCCAAAGCGTTAACCTCAGCCACTTGCAACCCCAGAGGTCGGTCGCCAACGCAACCCAGCAGCAGCGCGAATAGATAGTCGTGGGAGGTCGTTTTACTCCCACCGAAATACCACGGATCCATCTCAACGACGCGATAACCTTCCGAGGCCAAACGCTTGGCAGTTACCTTGTCAGCCCCAAAGCCGGCATCGTTGAGAACCAGGGCAGTCTTGGTCGATTTTTCCGTTTCGGTAATACGGACTGGTACCGTCCATTTATCGCTTAAACGTACGAATCCTTCGCCGATCTTCGTCACCTTGAGAGACGGTAATCGCAGAACATCGCGCACTTTCTCGCGTGTTGCTCCCGATCGAGGCAATTCTTTTGCTAGTTTCAGGGCCAGATCGTTGAGGGTGAGGTTGTCCTTGGGTACTTCCACTTCGAGCGCCTCGGCCTTTTTGACATCAGCCGTCACATCGATTTCGTCTGCGCTAAATGCCTTATCGCCGGGGAAGAAATAATCGCCAATGGCACGATATAAAGCTTGGCGGTTGTCTTTACCGTAGTTGTGGGTTCCAGGATCGCTGTTGACGTACGAACGCAGATTGTCCGGTTTCCCAAGCAACTTGTACACCGGACGAGCGGCATCCAGAAGCGGCGGCAGAGCATAGCCGGCCGTGAAGCAGCAGGCGTCCTTGTCGTTATAGGTTAGAAGCGTTGGACGCGGGGCACGCAGACAGGTCAAGTGTAGATAGTCGGCCAAAGTTCCGAGATCGCACGGCGTTTGTTCCGAGTCGCCCAGGTCTTTGAGGTGGTCGCGGATTTTTACCTTAAAGGGAGAATAGCCTGCCACGGGATTGGCTAACGTGACGCGAGTGTCGAGACTGCTGATCGTGATAGTCTGCCAACCGCCCCCTGATAGTCCGCTCACGGCCACACGATCGGGATCAGCCCCCGGACGTGTAAGCAACAGGTCGATGCCCTTGCTCATCGACAAATAGAACGGGGCCAACCCACTTGAACCGCACAAGTCAATCTGATTAAGCGAGCCATGATTATTCCCGGCCTGACGCAATTGGCCCATACCAAACCACTCGACGTTCAACACAATGAACCCGCGACGAGCCAGATTCAGACACCGAATCTGTTTATAGTCTGCCGCTTTTCCATCGCGGTCGTGACCGTTTACGGCAAGCATCACCGGCATTTTCGCCGTTGGTTTCAGCGGTGTATAAAGCAACGCGGGAATCCACATACCGGGTAGAATCTCATATCGCAATTTTTGGACCGTACACCCCTCAGCCGTCATCGTCTCACCGAAGACTGGCTTGGAAGCAAAGGTGCGCCATTTGGCCGCTTCTCCGCGAAACACGATTTTATCGAGGATTTCCGTTCGGAGTTGATCGGCGTATTTTGCCCACTGTTCGGGAGTGTCGAAAGTCGGTAATTTGGGCAATTTCGATTCGATGTGTTCTTGTACATCGAGTGTCGCTTGCCTTGGTGAGACGCCCTCAGCAGTGAAGAGCATAACGAGAATCGCGAGCATAAACCTTCCCCCCGTGAAAGAAATGCAAGTAAAAAGAAACGGGTGTGCCTCCGTTTTTTGGCTCAAAAAAAATGAACAAGATCAACCGCCAACACACCAAGAAACATCAGCGCCGGAAACGCAAGTGTAGGCTCGGGGTTTTTGCGTATGGCCCCGCTCGCTTACCGCTCGCGGCTCTGTTCTTCCTTGGCGTCTTGGCGGTTGATCGCAAGACTTCAGGGAACTGATTTTATTTAACTGTGAGCGTCACAGGTTCGACGAACGCCTTGTCCAATGCTGCCACCGATTCCGGCGTCATTTGTCCCTTTTGCAGCCAAACGCGATAGCGCACGGTCAGGGGCTTTTCTTTCGTCACGGTCGTCACGAAGTACGATCCGAACCGTCCGTACGTCCGCTCGCTGAATCGCGATTCTTTAGGATTCGTCGGCAGATCGAGATAAGCCGACGTGTAGCGTTGACCGCCAACGACAAAGCTCATCGCCAGCCAAGGTAAATTGATGTGTTTCTTGTTGGAGGGCCAGTTTGTCTCGGTGCCAGGCTTGCCGACGCCGTCGGGCCGAATGTAGATCGTTTCATTCTTGGTTTTGTCGTTGACCTCGTTGCTCGCACGGAAGTGGAATCCGGCGTGCTGTGGGTCGCCGTCCAACTTCACATCCGCCTCGGTAGGCGTCAATCGCGACGTAAATTCAATCAGCGTTCCCCCCGGCAATGGAAATGCCGCTAACTCGCGTTCCTCGACCGCGAATGTCTTGCCGCCGTTGCCGTTCCAGTCGATCTTGACTCGATGCCGACCGATGACCGGATTTGCCGGCGTTTCTTCGGCAAACTCCTTGTGTGCTTGATGCGTTTGGCCCTTGCAGTGCCAGATATCGACCGTTTCTTTGCCGTAGGTCGTCTTCATGAAACCGTAAAACAGTCCACGATGATGCGTGTACTGACCGCCGACGCCCTTGGTCAGCAACACCCCTTCCGGTGAGTAGGCATGGTGATAGACCTTGAACGTCGCCTCGCGTTTCGTCTCGTCCAGCGCGGCGTGCTCGTAGCGCAGCACAGGACTTTTGCCGTTGTACAGCGTGGAGATATCTTTTTCGCGCTTCCAGACCAGATCGCCCGACGACGTCCCCTCGCTGAGCGTTAGCTGTACCTTCGCCGTCTTACCCGCCTCCAGTTTCGGTAACACAAACCACGCCTCGGCCGTCTCCTTGCCGGCGGACGCCAAACGCGGCGCGACCACGGCCACCGGGCCGACATCTTTGCCGTCGAGCGTCCCTTTGGCCGTGAACGTCTTCCCGGTCGGGAGCGTCAAAGGCACCCCGACCGGTTCGTTCATGCGGTCGAGTTTACCGGCCGCTACTTCGACGTAGAACGTCAGGTCGGCCCCCGTCACCAACAACAGCGTCAAAAAGCACGTCATCGCAACCCCCATTTCAACCTTCGATCAGACGTATCACTTCGTCGGCGTTGAGTTCTTCCAGCGAGCGCACAATCACATCAGCTCCGGCTGCTCGCAATGCCTCCGCGGGATGATGACCCACAAACGTGATCCCCACCGCTTTCATCCCGCCAGCCTTGGCGGCCTGAATGCCATAGATCGCATCCTCGAACACAACGCAACGAGACGGCTCGACCCCGAGTCGTTGTGCGGCGTTAAGAAATACTTCCGGGTGTGGTTTGCCGCGCGTCGTGTCCTGTTCAGCCACGCCCGCCCCGAGGTATTTGCCGATCCCGGTGAGTTCGAGAATGAGTTCGAGGTTACCGCGCGGCGCACTGGTCCCAACCGCCTGGGCGAAACCGCGGCGGTGCAGCGAGTCCATCAGCGAGTCGACCCCCGGCAATAATTCCACGCCTCGCCGCGCCTCGGCTTTGTAGAGGTCTTCCTTGCGGATTCCGATGGCGGCAATCTCCTCCGGGGTGAAACGCTCAGGTCCGAAAAGCATCTTGAGAATCTCGGGATTCCGCTTCCCGAACGTCGCAGCAAAATCGGCCCGACTGAAGTCGCGAGCAAGTTCGCGGCACGCCTCAACCCAGGCGGCAAAGTGTAACTCGGCCGTATCTACTAAGGTGCCGTCCATATCCCAGATTGCCGCCAGCTTCATCCTTATTGCCTCCTAAAGGATGATGATATAGCGATTCCGACGATGCCCGTCATGCTTCAAGAATCGGTACAAAGACAAGACCGGCACCACAAAGCAAGAACGACCACCGGCGAACAGGTAACGCGAGTCCCATGAGACCGAGCTAACCTAAACACCTAGGAGGATCAGTCATGGACGCCCTATCGGACGAAACGCTGACCGCCCTACGCCCTTTAGCTCAACGATTTCCCACACTCGACGCGGTGCTTGGCGAAATCGCGCGTATCTCCGGCGAGCTAACCCTACCGCGCGGGGGGGTCCACATCCTCAGCGATATTCACGGCGACGATGTGAAACTACGGCATGTGATCAATAACGCTTCGGGGTTATTGCGTCCGTTGGTGAAACGGGTGTTCGGTGAACGCCTCGACCCGGCAGGGTTACAGGAATTGTTATCGTTGCTGTTCTATCCACGCGAAACGCTGGCGATGTTGGAACCGACGCTTCGCGATCCGGCCGCACGCCAGGCATTTTGTCGCCGAACGCTCAGCGATCTGTTCGTTCTCGTCAACGTGTTGGCGCGACGTTATCCCGAACGACGAGCACGAACGGCCTTCCCACCAGACTATCGCGATCTATTTGCCGAGCTATTACGTGCCCCAAGCAACGAACGCGGCCCCCGTTATTACGATGCGCTGATTGATCCGCTAATTCGTCACGATCGTGCATTGCAGGTTATGGGACTAACCGTTCGCGTCATTCGCAACTTGGCCGTCGAAGAATTGGTGATCGGCGGGGATCTCTGGGACCGTGGCCCGCGCGGTGATCGTGTGGTCGATTGTTTGATGCGCGAACCAAATGTTGCTTTCATTTGGGGCAATCACGATACCGCATGGCTAGGGGCAGCTCTGGGCTGTGAGGCTCTAATCGCTCACGTTTGTCGAATTTCTCTTCGTTATGGTCGTTTGGCTCAACTGGAAGAAGGCTACGGGATTCCACTGGAACCATTAGAACGACTCGCACGCACGGTTTACCACGACGATCCCGCGCTACGCTTCTTTCCCAAAAACGCTGGCAGCCGCGATCCATTACTATCCGCACGAATGCAAAAAGCGGCAGCGATGATGCAGTTCAAGTTGGAAGGCAAGTTGATAACGAACTACCCCGATTGGAATCTCGCCGACCGTCGCCTGTTGCACACCATCTGCGACGGTACGGTCGAGATAGCGGGACGCCGCTATCCTCTGACCGATACCCGATTCCCAACCCTAAATCTAGCCGACGCATACGCCCTGTCGCCCGAGGAGCAAGATTGCCTGAATGCGTTGAAAAAGCAATTCATCAATAGCCCACGTTTACAGACACAAATGATCTATTTATTGCGCCATGGATCGATGTATGTGGTACGTGACGATCACTTGATCTTTCATGGCTGTGTGCCGACAGACGACGCCGGCCGGTTCCTGCCGATGGAGATAGACGGGCAAATAGTGGCGGGCAAAGCGTTGTTCGACGCATTGAATGTTGTATTTGCTCGCTTGTTGGACAAAACAACCGAAATGCTGACCGAGACCGCCCCAGATGTCCGAGCAAACGACAGGGATTTAATGTGGTATTTGTGGTGCGGGCCAAATTCGCCTTTGTTCGGCAAGGACAAGATTGCCACATTCGAGAACGATTTCGTTGACGATCATGATATACGACAAGAAACCAAAAACCCCTATTTTTCACTCATTCATGAGATAGCGTTTTGCGATAGCGTACTATGCGCTTTCGGGGCCGATCCTCAACGGGGATTGATTGTCAACGGACACGTACCGGTGAAGATCGAGAAGGGCGAATCGCCGATGAAGCGGAGTGGCAAGGCAATCACAATAGACGGAGCATTTAGCCAGGCATACGGTGACCACGGATACACGTTGATGCTGGAGCCGGAACGCACGTTGTTAGCGACACACCACCATTTCAAGTCAGTGGAGGCAGCCGTGCGAGAGGGGCAAGATATTATTCCAACGATGTCGGTGATACGCAGCCACGACCCGCCACGAACGGTGGGCGACACCGAGCGCGGCACGGAATTACGCCGCGAGGTGCAATGGCTGGAGCGACTGGCTCAGGCGTATCGGCTGAACTGGATACGATGAGCGAGTGCGAGAAACGGCGAGGCGCAAATTTTTTTGAAATGAGGTGGCAGTCGATAGCGGGTTTTGGGCATTCAAAGGTGTGGGAGGTGAAGGGCACCAACCACGACAAGATTGGTCAATGTCGCGGGAGCTAGCGGCAGCGACCCAAGGAGTTATCAAGCCATGATCCGCAGCACGATGGTACTGTTCGCCGCACTTGCAATGACGTTGACGGTTAACACGGCGAACGCCCAAAATCCTGCCTACCAAATCACCATCGCCGGCACCGCGTCCGGGTGGAATTTTACCCGCAGTGGGGTACTGGTTTTGGCACCCACGGTAGACCGCACGAACGTGAGCCGTAACGGGGTGAATCCGTTGGAAGTCGGCATCGTGTCGGGCAATCCGATGATTTCTCCCGAGCGTGGAGCAATACAGTTTGCCACAAATGTGGGGCTATTGGGAGCGCGAAGTCAACTCGACATCACCACTGTTGGAGTATCCGGCAACACTATTACTATCGACATGGCTCCCAATATTTCATATGCTTCTTCGTTTGTAGGCTTTAATGTAACAAGTGGTCTGACGGCGAATTTTTGGTTTATCACATCAGGGCGGATTATCGTCACTGTTTCACCAGATGGTCGCAGCGTCAGCGGTACGATCAACCTCAGTGGTCGCGGCTCACTGTACGGCAATGCGAGTTACTCGGCCCGATTTAGCGGGATACGCATTCAATAATAACCCCGAGAATCACCGTCGGTTGAGGATCATCGCTATCACTCAGCGGTGAGCCTTTTTTTATACTCCAAAAAATTCAGATTTTTCATGGCAGTATCGTGAATCATTTGGGCATGAAGAGATAGGGAGATGGCGGACATCCCTGCATTCGTGTGGCAAGGCTCTACATTGGGCCGCGCCCAGAGTAATCAAGTTTCTCGCTGAGTAACTACGAAGGGAAAAGAACAAGATGCGATTCATCAACACGAACGTCATCGCGACTTGCCTGACGTTGGCTATCCTGCACTGGATAGCCCCTACCGCACAAGCACAGGGGCCAACGAACATTCTTCGGGCCAGTGGAACGACCAGAACTTCGAGTGCATCGTACAATGTGTCTGCGTATATTTATTTTTATGCTGATGGCACCATGATCGTGAAAGGTATTTCATCGACACCTTCAGCGGGTACGCCGATCATTGTAACCAGTAGCGGTGGTTGGCGTGTTAGTGCAGCATCGAACACCGCGATTACTTGGCAATTGACACGGTCTGTTGGGTTGGACGGGTTCTGGTTGAAACAGAGTCTCGGTGGCTTCGTGACGGTGCAAACGCTTTATCTCGATCCCGGAGCAACCGTGACGTTGGACGCGTCACAGCGAACACTGACGATCAACGGTTCGATTAGTCGTCCTTATAGCACGAGAGTTTCTTGCGTTCTACGATTTTAACATAATGTTTGGCCCCATGCATCGACATTTGATGGATGGGGCTTTTTCTTTGCTTATCTATTTCTTTAGTGACTGAACAAAAGCTGCAAAAACAACCTCTTCACGCATTTCAGAAAAAATTACATCGCGTTCCAGTTCAGCTAATTTCGACTTGTCCTTAAAATAGCCACTATCGCGAATAGTGCGCAGGCACACCATTGCTTGCTTGATCAACACCTTACGCCGTTGGGCATCAGCGGCGGCACATGTAGCAAATGCACGGGCGACATCATATAGTTGCGGATCGCGCCCCCACCATATTTTATTGGCCCAATCTCGATAACATTCAGCCGTTTTGATCGCCTCACCAACGTGATTGCGTTCTACTAGCACAGCAACACGAAGCAATAATAAATTACCCACTAATTCCTGTGGTTGAGCCAAGGCAACGGCCAATCGAGCAATCGACGGTTCCGCCGCACGGCAAAAGCGGATTTTATTTTCGACCATTGCCAAATATCGTGTGGCTTGAGCGGTTAATAATTGTTTCGCTTGCAAAGTGGACAATACTTTTTTTGCTTCAAGGTATGTGTTAAGAGCGACTTTGTAATTGTGGCTTCGCATTTCGGCTTGTGCGAGTTTCCAATACAGCCTGAACAAATTCATTTGTGATTCGGCATTACGGGCATCTTCTGAAGCGATTTGTTGCAAAATACTCAACGCCTGGCGATAAAAATGAATCGAATGTTCTGTTTGCCCCAGTTCGAGTGTGACATCACCTATTTTATAATAACTAAATGCCAAGTCGCTACGATTCTGAATATCTTTGGGAGCCATTGTATACATACGCCAATTCATTTCCATGACACGACAATAATAATCTAGTGCTTCGTCCGGTTTTCCTTGAGTGATCAACACGTCTCCAATTTTTACGACACTAATACTTAAATCGCGTATTGTTAAGGGATTATCACTATCCAAAATTACTAATCTTTCGGCAGATTCGAGCATTGGTCGATAAAACCTCAATGCCTCATCAGGATTGTTTTGGATTAGCATCACATCGCCCAAAATGTTATTACTTACCATCAAGTCACGTTGTGCTTGAGTATCAGCCGGATCAATCTTCACAATCTTTTCGCGAATCATCTTTGATTCGCGAAAATCAGCAAGTGCTTCCGGGGTCTGTTTTTGCTTTAATTTATTATCACCGAGTTTGTCATACGTCATGCTAAGATCACGCAGAAATTTTATATTCTGTGGATTGGCCTCAACGAGTTCTCGATTGATCTTCAACGCCTTGTCGTAACAAATGTGGCTATCTTGTAGTTTACCTATCTTGGCTTTCGCATCGCCAAGACTGTTCAACGCTACAGACAAACTACGCTGATGATTAATGTTGTCGCGGTTGCCAGTTACTAGTTGTTCAAATTGTTTAACCGATTGTTGAAGGTAATCAATAGCTTCAGTTGCTTTATTCGTCCGCAACATTGCCTCGCCTAATTGATTTAATGTGGTAGCACGATCGGTCCGGCAGAGGTCATCAAATTCATCTTTGGCGAGTAATTCTTCGTCGATTTTCTTCGCTTTTTCCAGTTCGCGAATTGCCTCGTCGATTTGCCCCGCCAAAATCAGCAAGCGTGCATTCCTGTTGTGACAAACCGAGAGATCGCGTTGAAATTGCCCGTTGGTTGGATTTTCCTTAGCGATACGAGCCGCCTTCGCGGTTAACTCGTGACTCTGTTCTAATGCTTTGGTTCGCTCTCCCAGGCGTTCCAAGATAGTGATCGTTTTTTCGTACCCAACGATGATGTCCCGTTGTGCTTGGGCGTTTAACGGTTCGCGTTCCGCAAATTGTCGAGATCGTTCTATTCCCCGTTCATATTCTCGTCGAGCAACTGCAACATTGCCAAGTAATAATTCTACGTCGGCAGCGCTATAATGAGCTGCGACCAGAGTATGATCGGGTTCTTCCTGGCGTTCGCTTGCTTGCAATAATTTTTGAAGTCCCTCACGAGCGGTCGTCAATAACTCCTTCCGCAAATGCAAAGTACCCGACTGTTTATTCAGTTTAGAATCGATGCTGAAAACGATGTTGTTAAACGCCTTCAGGGCAAGCTGATAGTTTTCACGCGCCTGGTTGCGTGCATTTTCGGCTTGTGTTCGTTGTTTTTGTTCTTCAACGCGTGCATTTTCCGCCCGGAATAGCCCCCACGTGGTTCCTGTTATTCCAAGTAGCAGTACCGTTAACACTACCCCAGTCGCCGTCCACCACAATCGTCGCCTTTTGGCTTGCTCCGCTGCTCGCAGTCTCGTCTGGGCTTGCTCAATCTCGGCCTGTTTCAGTCGTTCTTGCACTCCCTGAAGATAACGGGCCATGGTGTGAGCCACTTCGGCACCGTTGGGAAACCGTTGATCGGCCTCCGATTCAAGACAACGCTTGGCCAATTCGATCAACTCTGTATCGCCTCCGCACACTTCGAGAGCAGCGCGAGCCGCTTGGAGTTCACCCGCCGCTGCTTTACGGCAAACTTCATGAGAAGAGGTTCCGTCAAAGGGAGGGTTACCGGTCAGGATCGCGCACAGGATCCCACCCAGGCCGAATACGTCAGCGCGTTCGTCTACTTGTTCGACTTCTCCGCGCGCCTGTTCCGGTGCCATATAGGCTGGTGTCCCTAACAAAGCGCCGGCCTGCGATTGACTGGCTTTTTCGGATCCCAGATACTCTGCAACCGTATCGGTTCCCCCACGTTGTTTGGCCAAGCCCCAGTCCATTAATTGCACTTCACCGAAGGCGCCAACCATCACATTGCTGGGTTTCAGATCGCGATGAATGACACCACAGGAGTGAGCATATGCCACAGCCTGACAAACCTGTTCAAACACGGACAACATTTTTGGCCATTGCTCGTTCGGGGACGCACGATTACTTAATAACTGAGAAAGAGTTTGGCCGCGCACCCATTTCATGGCGAAATATGGGCGACCGTCTTCCAGTGTACCCATTTGATAGACAGGTGGAATAGCCGGATGTTGTAACTGTGCAGTGAGGCGGGCTTCTGCGTGAAAACGTCGGAGAAGATCTGGTCGTTGGCGATGACGTACTTGCAATACTTTGATTGCAAGTGTTCGATTCATCAAGGGATCATGCGCCAGCCAAACGACGCCCATTCCGCCCGAGTCGATACGTGTTAGGATGCGATAGGGGCCGACCTGTGAATCGGCCAATTCATCGGTGGCGAGACGGATTCGGGTATCTTGAAATACTTCGCCGATTATCGCCGAATAGTTTGGATGCCGTTCGCAAAAGGAAGATTCATCAGGCAGTTTTCCCAAGCGACTACGATATTCTAATTCGATTGCGAGCAATTCACTGAACAATGCCACACGATCAACCTCATCGACACGTAACAAAAAATCTTCGAGGCGCGGCTCGTATCCGGCAATCCAGAGCGATTCGACTTCGTCACAGATTGGATCTATCCGGCCTGCTTGTCCAGGAGACAAGGGGCGACTCCGTTCACTCATGATGACACCTCCTCCCAGCGTTCGCGAATGATAGCCAACTTTCGAGCAATGGTGCGTTCTGCTTTTCCCAGAGCCGCAGCGATTTCTTTGACCGTGTAACCTTCCATTTGTTTGTTGGCGATGGTTCGCATTTCATCATCTTCCAGCAAAATCATTACGGACCGATACTGTTCAGCTACCTGAGCTGCTAATTCAGGGGATGGTTCGCTCCCAATAACCATCGCCATCAGGTTCTCGTTCGTTTCTTCCACGTCCGTTGCCGGCCTCACCAACCCGCCCCCACGTTTGCTACGTTTCTGGTCACGAATTTGATGCGCTACTTTGCGTGCAGCAATTTTTAGCAACATGTGCCAAAGATGCTTACGATCTTGGAGCCGGGGAAATCGTTTTTCTTCGACACCTCTGCAAAAAGAAGCGAACGCACTGACCGCGATGTCTTCTTCATCGGCAACCGTGCGCAAAGAATGTCCAAGTATACTCCGTACACGAGTTACCAGATCACTAAAGTATCGATTCCAAATCAATTCCGCGGCATCAGAATTACCAGATTCCAGCTCACCGAGCCATCCAGTTACGGAACGATCCGCGGGCATGGGACAACCCTCGAAATATGCTGTGATACAAAGGACGATACTGTGTTTTCCCTGCTATGGCAATGAACTACTGAAAAATATCCAACAATTTCATCATTTTAATCGCTGAGCAGATCTTCTCAACCATCTGAAATCCGCCTTCCCTTCTACGCAGACTCTGCCTCAGTCCCTTTAATAATCAATGTTAACACCAACCCGACGGAGACCCCACCATGACTCATCGTCGCACGTTTCTCACCACCGCACTCGTCGCCGGACTTGCCAACGCGACACACGCCGCCGACAAACCTTCTCGTAAGAAAATCGCCGTCGTTACTACCGTCTGGCGCGAACGCTCTCACGCCTGGCACATGGCCGAACGCTTTCTGGGCGGTTACCCGATAAACGGCCGTTGGCACCGACCCGCCATTGAGGTCGTCTCGGCCTACATTGATCAATTCCCGCCCAACGATCAGAGCAGACAACGTGCCAAAGAATCGGGGTTCACGATCTATCCGAGCATCGCCCAGGCGTTACGCTGTGGCACCGACCAACTCACCGTTGATGGCGTTTTGATTATCGGCGAACATGGAGACTATGAAAAAAGCGACATTGGTCAGACTAAATATCCGCGCTACGAGTTTTTCACCAAAGTTGTCGAAGTATTTCGCAAAGATGGTCGAGCCGTTCCCGTCTTCAACGACAAACATTTGTCATGGAATCCTAAATGGGCAGCGGAGATGGTACAAACGTCGCAAAAAATCGGATTCCCGTTCCTGGCTGGTTCGTCGCTACCGGTAACGTGGCGGATGCCGTCGGTCGATCTAGCCTACGGCGATACGGTCGAGGAAATGATGTGCGTGGCGATGGGAGCCATCGACAGCTATGACTTCCACGCGCTGGAGGTGATCCAGTGCATGGCCGAGCGTCGCAAGGGTGGCGAAACAGGCGTTTTCGCCGTGCAAGGCTTGCGCGGCGATGCTGTATGGAAAGCGATGGATAGCGGCTCGTGGAAAGCAGGCGGCTGGAATCCGCTACTTTTCGAGGCATGTCTATCACGGAGTCAGACGCTCGCTCAACCACCGGGCTATAGCCATCGCTATCCGACGACGAAGCAAATGCGCGAATGGGTGAAAGCACCTGTCGCCTACCGTATCGAGTACGCCGACGGCCTCAAGGCGACGATGCTACT
>RGDT01000300.1 GCA_009918525.1 Planctomycetia bacterium | reverse complement strand
AAAGCAGGCTCGATTATCGGCGTCGCGTGGCCGAGTTTTAGATGTTGGTTGAAGAACTCATAGGCAAACTGTCGAGCCGGTTGATTGTAATTGTGTCCGAACTCCGGCCAACATTTGGCCTTCACACGGTCCTCCGCTTCAAAGAGTTTGTACACGGCCTGAAGTTCGGGATAACCCTTCTTTTCAATCTCGATGGTCCAGTCGTTCGCGGCCGTCAACCCCATTGGTCGGGGTGCCATCAGCGCCGCAAACTCGACGTTGCCGGTGCCTACTCGCAAGTAGGAAGCGTTCTCACATACGCACCCCCCTTGCATGGCTGTGGACACCATGACAGCCGGTACAGCGGCTGAGATACGTTCGTCTAGTGCGGCTAATAGAAACGTCTGTGTACCGCCGCCGGATGCTCCGGTCATGCCGATGCGTGTTGTGTCCACTTCAGGCAATGACTCGATGAAATCCAACGCCCGTAGGCTGTTGAAGGTCTGTAAACCCATCAGATTCTGTAAGCGCAACTCCGCCTCGGCGTCGGCAAATGCGGTGTGGCCGAGAACCTTGCTATCGGCATAGCCAATCATGTCGTATTGGAAAACGATACAGCCCAACCGGGCAAAGTGAGCGGCCTTGGCTTGAAGGAAATAGCGAGCGTTAGCCGGGTGAGATTCGGCCTTGTTGGCGAGTTGTCGCTTGGCTTCCGCTTCTCCGGGGTCGTGCATTCGGCCCTCGGCCCAGTGACCGTGGGCCACCAAGATAGCGGGAAGTTTCTGCGATTTCCGCGAGCCGTCCTTATTGGTCGGACGATACAGGCTGCCTGTAACATAATGACCCGGAAGCGATGCGAAAGAGACAGCCTCGACCGTATAACCATCGCGGACAATCGGCGGCTGGAACGTCGGGGCAAGTTTCTCGCGCGGCCACATCGGCCAAAGCCCTTGAGAGACGAGCAGCTGTTCGCGGACGGCCTTGGCCCGGCTTATCCAGGCCTCTCGCGTCGCAGGTACTTTGAGGAAGAAATCCTTGTCGTTAAGATTGCGTACCGGCCCAAGCCGTTTGTCGGCCGGTTTTTTGTCGGGAGGATAAAGCGTTAGCGAATCGGCGGAGCACATTAGCAACACAAGAGGCAGCATGGTGGGAACCTCCGGAGGGATGCAGAAGGTGTATTAGCCAACGCGGGAAAGAGAAGAAAGAAAGGCGATCGGGCTATATCAACTCCACGTTATGGGTGCGAGCCGACGACGTGAGTCGGCAGATTCGTGGCGTCTAGAAACGATGCCTGTCTTTTCTGGAGTGTTGTCGTTGACCACCTTCTGCGGTTTTTATTTTGTAGGACGTTGGCTTCCTAAACTCTAGGAAATGCCCGCGTCAAGAGTTATAATCGTCTTTCTCATCGGAGGGGGAGACATGAGCATCCGCATCGGGGCGGTTAATTATCTCAACACCAAACCGCTCATTTGCGACCTCGAACAACTCGCGCCCGACGCCGAACTGTTACTCGACCTACCCAGTCGTTTAGCTGATCGACTGGCGACGGGTGATCTGGATGTAGCTCTTATTCCGGTTATCGAAACCTTTCGCGCCGGCACATACAGCATCGTGCCCGAAATTTCGATCGCCACCCGAGGCCCGGTCTTGAGCGTCACCCTGTTCAGCCGCAAGCCATGGAATGAAATTCGCCATGTATCCCTCGATATCGGGTCACGAACCAGCGCGGCCTTGACGCAAATACTGCTTCGGAAGCGTCACGGAATCTGTCCATCGCTGCAACCGTTGCCGTTGGACGTCTCGGCCGAAGACGTGGCCTCCGACGCGGTTTTGTTGATCGGCGACCGTGCCATGCGTGCTTGTCTACCGGGCTTTGATTATGCGTTCGATCTGGGCCGTGAATGGCACGATTGGACAGGGCTGCCGTTCGTCTACGCAGTGTGGGCCGTGCGCGAGGGAGTTGACCTGGGGAATGTCACCTGGGCGTTGGCTGAGGCCAAACGTCGCGGCCTGCGTCGTGCGGGTGTCATTGCCCATCGCGAGGCGTCAGGATTAGGTCTCGATGCTGGATTCTGTCGCCGATACCTGACTGATATTCTTCATTTTGATCTCGGCCCGCGTGAGCGTGCAGGGCTGCAACATTACTACACACTGGCGAGTGAACTCGGGCTGGCTCCGCGCGGCGTGGCGCTGCGTGACTACCGCGCACCTGCACTTGCTGCCGTATGAGGGATTGATCATGACTATCACAAACCATGCGACTCGGGTCGCCGACTCTTTCCACGATAATCACTCTGCTGTCTCAGGCCGTCAGATTCAGGAAATTCTCGACAAAGCTGTAGCAGGTCACCGTCTGACAGTCGATGAGGGTGCCCTACTATTCAACTGCAAAGACATTCACGCGTTGGGTCGCGCCGCTGATGCGGTGTGCCGACGATTGCACCCGGAACCGTATCGCACCTTCAACATCGACCGGAATATCAACTACACCAATGTGTGTGCGGCCGTTTGTGATTTCTGTGCCTTTTACCGCAAAAGTGCTGATGCGGACGCCTATGTGTTGAGTCGCGAAGAATTGTACAAAAAAATCGAAGAAACGATCGCGTTGGGTGGTGAACAGATTTTATTGCAAGGCGGAAATCATCCATCACTCAAGTTGGAATGGTATGAGGACTTGCTTCGCGATCTGAAAGCCAAATTTCCCAAGGTGAATTTACACGCCTTCAGTGCCAGTGAAGTTTGGCATTTCCACAAGATCAACAAATTGCCCGTTGAGGTGGTCTTGCGTCGGCTCAGGGATGCCGGGATGGGTAGTCTTCCTGGTGGTGGTGCTGAGATTCTGACCGACCGCGTTCGCCGTGCCATGACCAAAAACAAAGTGATGACCGAGGAATGGCTCGAAGTCCATCGCGTTTGGCACAAGATGGGCGGAAAGTCTACCTGCACCATGATGTTCGGACACATCGAAACCATCGCGGAACGTGTCGAACATCTCGAACGGTTGCGCCAACTTCAAGATGAAACCGGAGGATTCACGGCATTTATCTGCTGGACATTTCAACCAGAAAATACGGCGATGAGCGACGTTCCGCCGGCTGGTTCGTACGAGTACCTCAAGACTCAGGCTATCGCGCGGTTGTACCTGGATAATGTGCCGAGCGTACAATCATCGTGGGTGACACAGGGACCAAAGATTGGACAGTTGGGATTAATGTTCGGCGCGAACGATATGGGTTCTCTGATGATCGAGGAAAACGTGGTAAGTAGTGCGGGGACCGTATATCACCTCTCGCTGGAGCAGATTAAACAATCGATCCGCGATGTAGGTTTTATACCCCGTCAACGCAACTTTTTCTACGAATTGATCGACGGCCCAGCCGCTTGAGCGAGTCGAGCCAAAAACGCGGTGTGGTCCAGGCTAGTCAACCTGCGTGGAAGGATGGCGATGACCGCCATGTCATCGCCTCAAATCCTACATTCTGCGTTGAGCCAAAGGCTGGGAAACATCTCACTTTTGAGGATTTCCCAGGCGTGGGCGGCGAGGTGTTCATACTACTGACCCCGCAGGATGAACCAGTTGATCGCCTCGTCTCGAACACGGCACACACGATGTATTACCGAATTTCGTTTCGCTGAATGTCATTGGAAAATACGGCCCAACTGGCAAACCGATCCGTAACTCAGAGTTGCCAACGCGGCACTAACCGGCGAGGGCATGTTGATCACTGCTTCGATCCATTCCGGTTTGTTGGCCTGAAGGATCGCGTGGTAGGGGCTATCGAACTCGTCTCGCCTCAGCGTGTCGCCGTTCTCCGATGGCGGAAGCGACCGCGACACGATGCGTGACTGGATCAACATCCGTTTGACTCGTTCTCACCTACCAAGATCAGCTACTTTTAAGCAACTGAACAACCCAGACATCCTAATTTTACCAAAGCTCCAGGCGTAATGTGTACTTGTGAATACATCTCGCGCGGACGTTGTTCGATTTTTACCGCACTTTTGCTTCTCATCGACTCGCCGTTGATTCGTAGCTCAAGCTCCGCTATGGTCCGCCCGTCTCTGCGATTCTGTGTAGAGCGTATTAACGCTCTGGAACACGGAGGAGGCTATGGCTTGGCGGGTCTGGATCGTACGCGGATTGGTGTTCAGCATTCTCGGCGTCCTCGCCGCGAGTGCTACCCTTTTCGTAATGTACACCGATCCGGCTCGGGTTAGGCAGTTCGTTCAGGAAAAACTAAACGTCAAATTTGATCGCGTTAGCGTGCAGGTCGCCTCCGCACGCTTTCGCCTGTTGGGTGGCGTGCAGGTCAACGAACTTCGACTTGCCCGCTGCGATGGATTGGACAGCACCGACTTCCTTTATGTCCCTTCCGCTGTCGTCTTCCACGATAAAGAACACCTACTCGACGGCAAACTACTCGTTCGGCGCGTGGAGCTGAGTCGTCCGCAGCTTCGTCTCGTTCGCCAACGCGATGGCCGGTTCAATCTCACTGGTTTAACCACTCCGGGTAATCCTACCGAACGGTTGCCGACCATCGTCGTGTGGAACGGTACACTCGTATTTGAAGATCAACAGATTGCACCAGGTACAAACCTTATCGAAATCAAAAACGTCCAGTTGACAGCGTTGAACGATCC
>RGDT01000299.1 GCA_009918525.1 Planctomycetia bacterium | reverse complement strand
CAGATGCTTTCCTCTGCAAGAGCCGAACATATCTGTGTAGACTTTTGCATGGTGGTTGCATTCGGTCGGTAGCCGTTGGGGCTTGCAGACCATGACATTTGGAACGCATGCTGCATGTGTGTAACTTGTAACTTCGCGGCCCTACGTGTACATGATGCATTGCCGAGCTTGCCTTTAATGCTATGGTTGGTTCAAGGCGAGGGATTGTGGGCAGGCCTTGTTGAGGTTTCGGTCCAACCGGCCCCCAAACGCGTCGTCTGCTTCAGACTTCCACGCAATGCCCTTGATACGTTGGGATGGAGGGGCGCAGGGTCGGAAGGTCCTGAAAGAACAGAGGGTGAAGCAGCCTGTCTGAGCTTCGCCAGTACCGTTGGTGAGCTGACTGAGCAACCGAAGGAGCCATCCGAACAATCCAAAGCGCCAGAGACGAGCGCGACGCTGGTGGACAGCAGCGACTCAGAGTTGATGGCGGAAGGTCACCTTCCGCTGCAAGAGACGCCCAGCAGCGTGTGGCCCGAAGGTCGCCTTGACATGGAGGAGCCGCTGAGCGGATGGCCTTGGGTTCCATTGGACATGGACGACACGCACAAGGACCAGGAGCCGTCCCCCAACAAGAAGTGGGACATCATCTTGAAGGAGGGACTTGATCTAATCGGGGTTGGGCGTGCGGCGGTTCGATTGGAGGTGTGCCGGCACACCCGTCGGACGGGCACACGCGACATTCAGGGGCATCGGGAGTTGGGATGGGCACATGCTTTCTGTCAGGCTTGCATCGCTTTCCAACTAGGCCATATGAAACCATCAGAGGCGCAGCAGATTCGTTGGAGGCTATTGAAGGCTAGTATATATTCAAACGTTGGCACGCAAAGATTTGCAAAGGCTCTTCTGCATGCACAAGTCATGTGGAAGCGACTGCATCCGATGGACCCGCGTATGTAACGCATGTCAAGCAGCAAACACATGAGGTGAATGCCAGCATGCAAGAGTGGCCTGCACATGCCAGACACGGAGCGTGCTTATTCTTGTCATGTTCGTCCACCCGTTTGGTTGCAACCCCGTTGTTGTTGTATTTTCAGGCGGTGCGTGTGACGCATGTGCGCGCCCGCGAATTGTCAGGCTCAAACCAGCCCAAGCGCCGGCAGTTGGACCCAGACCATGCCCAAGACATGTCGTTTTTGTCGGATTTCATGGATGATGATGTGGTACCAACGCCGGTCAAATGTGTAGGTAATCGCACAGTCAAACGCGAGCTGGCTGACGGCGCGTCGTCTTCGACCAAACGATCGCGGTTGTGCGCAGTCAAATTGGAAGTGCCAGTGTCCCAGCCCACTAAGTGCCAGTCTGCGCCTACGGCTTGCGCGAGTGAGCCGAATGATTTCGATGCCCACTTCGAGTCCCATCGCTGCAAGACTTGCGACAAGTGCACCTATGCTGCGAAACGTGCTGATTGGGAAAAGGCCGCCTTCATCCCACAACGTGGCACATGGTTGAAGCCACAACCGGTGGATGCCGAAGATTGGTGGGTTGGCTGTGGCCCTTGCGAGGAAGCAGCCATGACTGCTGCACCAGGAGCTGCTGCTGCGTTGTACGCGCGGACGCTGCGAATGCGCGGCCAATCTCTTCACCTCGGCAACATTCGCCAGCATTGCCGCACCAAGGCTCATCGTCTGGCTTGTGAAGCGGCCCCGTTGGATGACACGGTTGCACCCCCTCTGGGCGACTTTGAAAAAGCCTTGGTGAATGTTGGCCTTGGCCATCAGAAGCCGAGCGCATGGTCTGCAAAGAAATCCACATCCTTGGAGTGGTGTCTAGCAGAGGCCATTCGAGATGCAGACCGGGAGTTTCTCCGTCGTGCTGCGACCATCGCAGTGATGCTTGATGAGCGGAATGGTCGCTTGCTCGTCAAATATCAAGGCTGTGATGAACGTCTTACCCTTCGCTCTGGTGTCCTCGGTCTCATTCGCAATGCTGGCAAGACTGCGCCGCAGATTGCAGCCGCCGTGCACCGAGCCGTTCAGACCGCGTGCACGCGGAGAAAGCTGCATCCTGTCTGCAACGGCCTGCGGAACGGCGGGGATTCGGCAGGCACGGTCGATGAAGTTCTAGCTCGGCACATCTTGGAACATATTGTGTTCTATGTGTCTGATGGAGACAGCGCGACGCATCTTTCCGGTCACATGCTGCACCGGGACTCGGGACGCGCAGCCTTGGCAGAGAAATTGCCGAACCTCCGGGTGGTTATCCGCGACCGAGCCCACAGTTCAAGGCACTTGAACGAACATTCATTTGCAGCCGATCCCGTCTTGCAGTTGTTGCTGCAGACTGCAGTGCTTAAGCAGCAGAGCATCGTACGGCAGATCAAGGATTCGCAGCCGCTTCGTGGGGTCTTTGTTGGGGAAGCGCGCAACCAAGCACACCGGGAGGACCTACTCGCCGTGGTGACAGACATGTCTTTCGCCCCCCAGAGGTTCGACTCCCTCCAGAAGCCGTTGGGACGCATAGTGCTCAACTTGGAGGCGTTGATGAGCTACTGCACCTTGGTAATCCGAGAGCGCGGTCCTACGTCTGATGAAGGGCAAGGTTGCATCGCATTTCTGGAATCCCTGACGGAAGAGAATGTGATCTTGCTTGGCATGATGGCCGATGCCAGCGATGAGTGCATGATCCTGACAAGGTTCATGGACAAAGAAACGTTCGAGGTGGGCTCCATGCGCGCCGAACTTACGAGGTTCAATGAGCGCATCGAGTTCCTCTACTTGCACAAGCAATGTCTCAAATGCGGGTATACGAAGGTGGCGCTGGAATTCCTGAAGCAACCGCGAGTTCTGCAAGTGCCCGGCCGTGTGCTCAGGACGTTGGGTTCCAAGGCGGGGGCCGCCGAAACCGATGTGTTGCGGGCTCTCGCTCGAATGGTGAACTGGGTGAAGGTCACACAACAGATCGCCGAGACCGAGTTTCCCCAGCATGATTTGCTGTCAGCGTTCAACGTCTTCTTCATTTCCTCGGTCGGAGGCTCGGAGGCCCGGCGCTTGAGCGCCGAGGATCGGGAAGCCCTGGACAAGATTGCGCGAGGCTTCAACCTTGACGGGGTCAAACTTGCTGCACAGACAGAACAGCACTTGAACATCGTCGAGCATGAGATGCGCCTCGATTCCTCTCTGACATCCTTCGCCGCTTGGTCCAAGGCATTGGCACGGACACAAAAGACACACAAGTCACGGCGCAATTATGCTGTGGATGTTTTGGTCCCGGCGCTCCAGCTCTACGCAGTTGCATCAGGTTCAACAAGCGGGATTGAAAGGAACTTCTCAAGCGCCAAACGTAACCTGGGCGAGAACTGGCAAGGAAACCCAATTGCCGAGGAGCGGCGCATGGTACTCTCGCTGGCGCACGCCGCCCTAACTGATCGGGCTGCTGTTTTTGCCGCAGCCCGGCAGGTTTGGGCTGAGTCCTTCGGTCCACCACGGGCTGCCGCCGGCAAACGGCTGGGAACGAGGTCGGCCGGTCACCGTGAGCGACCGAAGTCGCACGCATCTTGGCTGCGGAGGCGCCGCGCGGACAGCACGCCATCAGCGGGCCCTGCTGCTGGCCCCGATCCTATGGACGATGCTCTTGCCTCCATGGCGGACGCGCTGTGGTCTGACCGACAGACGCGGGAGGTTGCCAGGCAGCAGCAGGTTCGCAAGGATCGGAAATTGCAGGCGGCGGTGGAAGGGTTGGAGGTGGACGCGACACCAGAATTTCTGGCACAAGTCGCTGGCGCGCGAGCTGCGGCTGCCCGCCGGCAGCGCGCCCTGGAAGCCCAGCACCGGCGAATCGCGGCTATCCGCAGTCTGCCAGCGCCCTCTGACATCCAGGGCAAGACGGTCTGGGTCGATCCAGCGGTGGAACCGACTATGAAGGAGAGCGGCTCGGCATGGTGGGCCCCACACGCTCTCCGCGTGGTGGAGAGGAGGGAACTCGCCCATGTTCTGGTCGTGCGAGACGCAGCGCAGCCGGGAGGGCGGAACCAGGCTGTTGCTCACATGCGAGGGTGCCTGGTGACAACGCCTGAATACTTTTTCTCACCCCCCGGTGCTGCTCTCCAATGGAAAGCTGCGCTGCTTGTTCCCCGGGTGGTTTATGTCTCGCAAGCAGTATGTGCTGCGCACAAGGTTATGGTTGACTTGATTCGCTCAACAGAGAGCACCTTGCAACTGCCAAATGGAAAGTCTGCGAGCCGTTGGCGGGTGTTCGTTGGCGAACAATGGGATGAATTCAAGACGCTTTTTTCGCGGCGGCGCGCGCACGAGATCCGCACACTCCTTCATGCAACGGATCGCGGGGACCCTACCTTCCAGCGCGCGCCGAATGTCATGTCCTTGCACGAGTTCCTTGCATCTCTCGGGCACTTGGATGGGAATGCGAGCATTCTGGGTATGTGCAAACGTTGAGATGGCTGACGAGTTGCGGGCGGTACCCGCGCTGTGGGGTGAAAAAAACCACACGTCATGCACCGTAGGTTGCCCTGGTATCTTCAGTCACCCACCCCCATCGCACTTTGTGGCACCCCAACGAGACCCAAAGACTCTACGTTCAATCTAGAAGACTTGCAGCAGAGCTTGTGTGAAGAAACCCTATGAAGGAACAAGACATGGTATGAACTGGAGAATCAACAGCACTAACATGATGGTCCAAAA
>RGDT01000298.1 GCA_009918525.1 Planctomycetia bacterium | reverse complement strand
TCCTTCTTGGCATTCTTCTCATTATTTTTCTTGACGCGCGATTGTGTTTGTTCGAGATCCTTCTGTAACATGGCAGTCGGATAACCAGCCGACGGGGGCCGGAAGTTTTTCATCAGCGAATGACCACCCCAGGCCGTCTTGATCAACAACACCGGTTCGGCAAAGTGATTGCCCATTGCCGTCCCGAACTCCAACTCGACCCCGCTGCGGCCTTTCGCTCCATAGCCAATAGTTAGCGGGCCTTTGCGTTCAAAGTATTTGATGAAGACATCATCGCGGACGATCCATTTGCCGTCTTTGCGGAGATGGGCGAATTGGTCTTTCATTTTGGGGTCATCGGCCTGGAGATCGGCCAGTGCCACGGGGGCTTGGCCGACCATATTCGATTGGCCGGCCAAAATGAATACCTTCACCGTACCGGGAGTTTCGGCCGCGTTCATAACCGCGACGCTGCCTAGGAGCAGAACAACGGGTATGAGGAACTGTTGTTGGTTCATGCGTAGCATCTCCATTCCCCTGAGTGAAAATCGTTCGGATGATTCGAGTAAGGGCTATCGAGCAGGATAGGACAAAATCGCGGCAATGGATTGACCAGGGAGAGGGTGCTACCCTCTCCAGTCCAGAACTGGGCGGAAACCGCCGGCGCAAGCCGAACGAAATGGCAAGGTACTCGCAAACCCTGAAGGTGGTGATTAAGACGACTCCACTACTCATCAAAAGCTGGGGACAACTTCGCCACCTGATCGCGTTGCCAACATGCCTAGCGTGCGGGCATCGATACTCTCAGCTATGAACCGGACGGACCCGTCCGCGAAGGTGATGTTGACGCCGCCCGTGTGCATCGCGTAGAGCAGCCATCCCCACTCATTTGACCCATTGATTCGGAACAAGGATGTCGGGATTGTCCCGGAGGTTGGGCTACCATTGGAGGCGGAACAACCGCTGACCAGACTTTCCCCAAAGGCAAACGGATTATCATTGGTGGCCCATGCTCCGCCGCGTGCTCGGGCGCAACTCGTGTTGCTGCCTGTGTCATCGGCGTTGGCAGGGTAGCGGGTGCGGTTGCGGTAGACATCCTCACGGCCGGCACACTCACCCAACAGGATCGTGTTGGAGGTTCCATCGGTAACTTGCAGCCATGTCGTGCGCGGACGGATTGCGGCCGACGCACAACCGGACCACGTTTCGACAACACCGGGAGAAGGTACGGTCAGAGCGTTCGTTCCCGTCAGTCCAGCGGCAACATTAAAAGATGCGCCAATCCCTCCCACCAGGAAATAATCAGTACAAGCGCCCGTTTTCCGGGGGTTGGCGATCTTGTCTTGGATCCGGTCGCCGATGGCAGAAGGACAGTTGAGCAATTTGAGTTGTAATCGTGCCAACGCGCGGTTTCCGGTGGGAGAGGGGTCCAGAACACCCGCCGTGCCTCCCGATGGGGCTGTCCCGTCCGCGTTGACCCACCAGTCCTGCGAGAGGTTATAACCGGCCGCGAGGTTGCCCTGTTCGACGTAGGGGAGAATATCGGGAACCCAACTCCGCTGTGCCATCTCCGGTTCGCCGGCACAGTTGTTGATGCGTTTTAGAGCAGGCAGATAACCTCGCCCGCTCTCATAGTTATGAAACGCCAGCGACAACTGCTTAAGGTTGTTCTGGCAAGACATGCGTGCGGCCGCCTCGCGTACTTTTTGGACAGCAGGCAAAAGTAATCCGATCAGGACGGCGATAATCGCAATGACCACCAACAATTCAATTAGCGTGAAAGCACCGCGGGAAACCCAGAAAGATGCAATCCTCAAGACCCCTGATTTCGTTCCATGCGGACAGCCTCTTTTCGGTCCCTCTCTGAGCGGAAGCACACTAGAGTTAAATCGCATTGTCGGCTCCAATGGAGTACAGGTTATCAGTATTTGATACGGCGCCGGCATGGAAGCAAATCTTGTGCCAATTAAATTCCGATGGCAATTACGGACTTTTCGAGATGTTCACTAAACGCTGGCGTTTTCACTGACAATCTTTCCACCGAGTGTGATTAAACTGATAGCAGTCATGAATCGGGTCAAATGTGTGGAGGGGGCGGCTGATCCGAGTCGGGAGCGTTAGCGACCGCTCATTGTGTAACGCAGTCGCTGACGCTTCCGGCTCTCACACGCCTATTTATCTATTGCTAAGCTCGACTGAACTGGTGTATCCTGCGGAAGTGGGAGGAACTTATGCCCCCGACCGGTGATACCCATGTTTACTCTGTCAGCGAACTGACTCGCAGCATCCAGCGACTTTTGGAAGACGCTCATCCTTCCATCTGGGTCGAGGGGGAAGTGTCCAACCTCGCCCGTCCGGCTTCCGGTCATGTCTATCTCACCCTCAAGGACGAGGAAGCGCCCCTTAGGGCTGTCATGTACCGTGGTGTCGCCCTACGGCAACGCTTTGACCTGCGCGATGGGTTGCGCGTCGTTGCTCGCGGTCGGCTTTCTGTCTATGTGCCGCGCGGCGATTATCAACTGACCATCGAAGAAGTTCAGCCCAAAGGCATCGGACCCCTCGAACTCGCGTTTCGGCAACTGAAGGAAAAACTATCGGTATTGGGTTTTTTCGAGTCGAGTCGAAAGCGATCGTTGCCGCCGTTCCCCTGCCGGGTCGGTTTGGTCAGCAGTGCGACCGGGTCAGCCGTGCGCGATGTGTTGGAGGTGCTGGCGCGTCGTTGGCCCGCGTTGGAAGTCTGGCTCGCGCCGTGTCGCGTTCAGGGAGAGGTAGCGGCGGTCGAGATTGCCGGTGCGATTGGATTGCTCAACCAGGCCGCTCGGCGTGTGCCCATTGATGTGATCATCCTCGCTCGTGGCGGTGGTAGTCTCGAAGACCTGTGGCCGTTCAACGAAGAACTGGTCGGGCACGAGGACGACCTGACTATTGCCGACCTAGTCGCGGATCGCCGGGCGTTAACACCCACCGAAGCCGCGGAGCGCGTCGCCCCGGATCGTCTCGAAGTAGCTCGCGCACTCGACGAGACGGCCGCACGCTTGCGAGTCTTACTGCGGCGTAATTTGGAAAGTGCCCGCGAACGCCTGGAGGCGCTCTTGGCCCGGCCGTGTCTTCGGCGTCCGGGCGAACGAATTGACGAACTGAGGCGACGGATAGACGAGTTAGCCTCACGTTTGGAACGCGCCGTGAAAACGCGACTGGTCGTCGCACAGCAAGCAATCGCAGCGGCGGCAGGTCGTCTCGACGGCCTTAGTCCGTTACGGGTGCTGGCCCGAGGATATAGCCTGACCCAGCGTGAGGATGGCCGAATTATTCGGACCTCACAAGACGTGCGAACCGGCGAGCGAATCACAACGAGGCTGGCGTCCGGCATCGTGACCAGTGTAGTGGAAGGGACAACATGAACGAGATACCGTTTGAACAAGCGCTAGCCGAACTGGAAAGCATCGTTCGCGATTTAGAAGATGGCAGACTCGGTCTGGATGATGCTCTATCGCGCTATGAACGCGGGATTGGTCTGATTCAGACATGCCAAGCCCGTCTCCAGGCTGCTGAGCAGCGGATTGTGATGTTGACTGGTACCGACGACGATGGCGAGCCGATCCTTCAGCCGTTTCGCCACACGCGCACCGACACCAGGCGAATCTGATGAGGCTACGATGCCCAACCTTTCGCGAATCGAGCGAAACCGAGGGAATCGTCTGGCGATCGGAGCCGGATCCGATCGACGGCTCATTGTGTAACGCCGTCGCTGTCGATCAGCTTGGAGGCAACCTTGATCGATCTTGAGTAATCGGGCTTGCATCGCCGTTCAGAGGACCACATCGATGGCGTGATCGTCCCAATCCTGGGCCTAGGAACCAGGGCCACCACCAAGGGCGCGGATGGTGACGAAACGGACGCCGGCCACGATCAAGCGACGACCGAACAAGACTTCCGGGCTGGAGCCGTCGCCCTAACGTTCGCGAAGTCGGGTCGGTTCCTGGGAGAGATCGAAGGCTCGTTGAACGCTTTGCAGCGCTCAGGACATCCAAGAGCACGGCCGTATTCGCCGTCGGTAACGTCCATCAAGTCGCGAGTAATTGGGTGTCCCCTTCCGTCCATCGAAGGACGCACGTAAGGCAAGGTAATCTTCCAATCGTCGCGGATCGATTCGGAATGTCGCATCAAGCAGCCCATGATTTACGATCGGAACCCAATAGGTTCCGCTCCAGTAGCCTTCGGCGACTGTTGCCGCGTAGTCCGGCCCATAGGCGACGACGACACCAAACGCCAGGGCAGGACAGGGACGAGAGGCTATTAATTAGAAATAGCTATCAGTCCAGCTGCCCAAAAGAGGACGCAATCGACCTAGTCGTAGGAACATGGGGACTAATCCTCCATTTCTTGCTTGCTCCGTTTTCTTGCTTGCTCCTCACCCCCGTCGTGCCGTATAATTGAGATACCCACCAGTCTCCTATCCATGGAGTTCGGCCATGACCCACGGCTGCCCCGATTTACGGCGAACCTTCACTCCTGACCGCCGCGCATTTCTTAAGGCGGGGCTGCTCGGCACGATGGGACTATCTCTGCCGCAATTGTTGGCCCGCGAAGCCAAGAGCGGGACCAAGTCGGTCGGAGGTCGCGAGCCTTCCGTCATCATTCTGTGGATGCGTGGTGGACCTGCGCAGCACGAGACATGGGACCCCAAGCCCGACGCCCCCG
>RGDT01000297.1 GCA_009918525.1 Planctomycetia bacterium | reverse complement strand
CTTCGGCCTCCATCTGTCGGGCAAGTTGCCCGTTTTGTTGAACTGGACGACGGGGCCGTCCAACCTGATGCACGCGGCACGCACGATGGGCCTGACGCACGTTGTGACCTCGCGACGCTTTCTCGACCGTACCGGGGTAAGGCTCGACGGCGTCGAGATGCTGTGTATGGAGGACGTGCGGCCGAGCCGATGGCAAGCATTTCGGAAGCTATTACGGGCGCGTTTCTTCTCCGGCACGATCCGTGTGCCGCGACCAAACCCCGACAGCCCGGCGGTGGTGCTGTTCACGTCAGGAAGTGAAAAGGCCCCCAAGGCCGTACCGTTGACTCATCGTAACCTTATCGCCTGCATTCGCGACGGGATGCGTGAGTTAGGAATGGGGCGTGAAGATAGTTTATTGGGCTTTTTGCCGTCGTTTCATAGTTTCGGGCTGACGGTGACGTTCTTGGCTCCGGTGTTATGTGGTCTACGGGTCGTGCGGCACCCAGACCCAACCGACGCGGCCAGTCTAGTCCGAAAGATAGAAACATACCATGTGACCACGGTTGCCGCCACACCGACGTTTGCAACTCATTTGTTCGACCGGGTCAAGGGCGACGAATTACGTTCGCTTCGGATGATTTTGGTCGGCGCAGAGAAATGCCCGGCAAACCTGTTCGAGCGGGTGAAGAAGCTCGCACCTAATGCCTTATTGCTGGAGGGATACGGCATCACGGAATGTTCGCCGGTGGTGTCGATCAACCGACCCGAGGAGGGGCGACCCGGTTCGGTGGGCAAGCCGTTGCCGTGTGTACAGACGCGGATTGTGGACGTGGAAAGTGGCGAGGAGGTCGCGTCGGGCGAGATGGGAATGTTGCTGGTATGTGGGCCTACGATCTTTCCAGGGTATCTGGGATATGAGGGGGAATCTCCTTTCCGTGAGATGGACGGCAAGAACTGGTACATAACAGGCGACATGGTGCGAGTGGACGCTGAGGGTTTCATCCATTTCATGGGTCGATTGAAGCGGTTCGTCAAAGCGGGCGGCGAAATGATTTCGCTCCCTGCTCTGGAGGAACCTTTGACGCGAGCCTATCCCGCGGGCGACAACGGGCCGCGCGTCGCGGTCGAGGGAATGGAAAGAGACGGCGGACGAAAGATTGTTCTGTTTACGACAGAGGATGTGAGTCTACGGGATGCCAATGCGGTGGTTTATGCCGCCGGGCATCGCGGGGTGATGCGATTGGACGAGGTACGAAGGTTGGAGCAGATTCCGGTGCTGGGAACGGGAAAGACGGATTACAAAGTACTACGGGCGATGATTTGAATGAGCAAAGGAAGTGAGTGCGGCCCACAACAGCGTTACGCCGCACGTCGCTTCATCTGCCGGTCATGCCTACCAGCCGACACGGTTCGTGCTGCATGAAGGAGTACAAGACGCCCAGGTGGCAGCATCAGCACCGCACTGTCTGAGCCGGACGCGTTAGCGACGGCTCTACTCAACTAGCCGTCGCTTACGCTTCCGGCTCTGTTTCCACGATTTATCGTCGCACCATCAGAGCCGGCTTCTTCTCATCCTTTTTCTCGACCGGCTTTTTGTCGTCCTTGTTCTCAGGCTTTTTATCGCCCTTTTTCTCGACCGGCTTTTTGTCGTCCTTGTTCTCAGGCTTCTTATCGTCCTTTTTCTCGAACGGCTTTTTGACGTCCTTGTTCTCGGGCTTCTTCTCAACCGGCTTCTTCTCGACTGGCTTCTTCTCGACCGGCTTTTTGTCGTCCTTGTTCTCAGGCTTCTTGTCGTCCTTTTTCTCGACGGGCTTCTTCTCGACCGGTTTTTTATCGTCCTTTTTCTCAGGTTTCTTATCGTCCTTCTTCTCGACCGGCTTCTTCTCGACCGGCTTCTCTTCCTTCTTGGGTGTTCCGGGCACGGTCCAAAGATGAATTTTGTAAGCCTCGCCATCCACCGTCACCGTTTCCGTCTTTTCCGGTTTCCACGATCCCATCAGGAAACGGTGGGACACGATCCGCGATCCGGGCTTCAGTCGCTTCAGTAGAATCGGCCGCAACTGATCACTCAGACCATCTGACAGGTACATCGTGACGACGGTGGCTTCTTCCAGTTTGGCGACCTTCATCACGTCTTGCTTGCGGAATTCTACTTTATCCGTAACCTTGGCCGCCTTAGCGTTGTCGTTGCTCTCCTTCAGACGGTCGGGATCGAGATCAACGCCGACGCCCTTCTTCGCGCCGCGTTTGCTCACCGCCGTGACGACCAAACGGCCATCACCGCAGCCCAGATCATAGACGATGTCGTCTTTGCCGACCTTGCCCATTTCCATCATTTTGTCCACAACTTCTTGGGGGGTGGGAACAAACCGGATGAAAATATCGTCAGGCACTTTGGGGTCGATCTTAGTGAGGTCCAGTGTGCTGGTCTTACCTGCCTCGACGATGGCTCGGCGAACGCGGGTGTAGGTTTCGTAGTTGTTGGGCATCCACTTCGCCTTGACCGTGTAGAAGTAGCGTTTGCCCGGCTCCAGCGGTGTCGAGCGGAAGGTGCGTTCCGTCTTTTCCTTCTGATCCGTGTACTCTTCGCCGTCGATCCACAGCGTGGCATCTTCCGGCACCTTGATAATCAGCGTTGCTTCCTTTTTCGGAGCCTCTTTTTTCTCGTCTTTCTTGTCTTCACCGCCCCACAGCGGAGCAAGCAGGGCGGCGCACAGGAGCGCGCCCATAGCGTTACGGAACTTCGTCATGCTAGAAATCCTCTTTAGGATGGTTCGGCGGTGCTACGACCGCTCGTGGGGATAATGATAGGTGGTGGACCGTTCGCCGGCGCGGCCTAGTTAGGGACACGCCGCAATTCTGGGGGAAGAGGGGTAAGCCAGCCCATTTCCCCAATACTACCCAAGCATAAGGTGCTATGCTTGGAAAATGCGATGGAGGGATGTCTCATGTTACCTATTTTGCTTTTCACTTTGACCGCTGACATTGATCGGTTGCCGCCTTCCTCGATAGCGGCGGCTCGGCTCATCCGACCGCAAGACGGCGAATTGAAGTGGACGCGAATCCCCTGGCAAATGAACCTCGCCACTGCCGTTGACATGGCCGCGACCGAGAAACGCCCACTGATGGTGTGGGTGGCGGGTGATCCGCCACTGGAACGGTGCTGAGGGTTCGCGGCGGGACTCCGTGCGGGTCCGTTGTCCGATGAGTTGGTTATCGCGTCGGTGTGTCGCCATTTCGTGCCGGTCGCGCTGAATCTCTACGAGATTCGCAAAGCCAAAGGTCGCGACGGCGACTTCTTCCGGGCCATGCAGAAACAACGCCCCGACCTTTATCAAGGGGTTTACATCGTCGGCCCCACCGGCAACGTGTTGTCGGGTCATGGGCAAATGATAGAGCCGAAAAGTAAATGGACGACAGCGATCCGCGACACACTGGCCGTCGGCCTGGAGCGGTTCGGCCCTGTGAAGGCTCGCGAAGAATTGCGCAGCGATGCACAACGCGATCGCGGAGTCGGTGTTCGCGACGATGGCAGTATCGCCATCGCAGCCTATATGCGCTATATGATGCTAGGCTTGGATCGCCGCGGACTGGGTGAGCAAGCCGCGATTGATCGGATCATCTTGACTCGCGATGACCTCAGCAAACTGGTGATTGCGTCAGAGTTTCCGGCGGGGACACGCTGGAAACTACCGGTAGAAACGGTAACGAAGTTCCACAAACTGTTGTCGCCGTCCAGCGATGCCAACACTCTCACCAGGGCCGACGAGGTGGCCGAGGCTGTACTGGAGGTGCAAATTGACAAAATAGCCGACGGCGTTGCGTATTTGTCGATGCGTGGTAAATTGGCAGGTGCTCACACGTGGCAATTCGACCCGCACAAAGGCAAAAAGATACGCGCGGAAGTGACGCTAATCGGGGTCGGATCGGTCGATACGAAATCGAGTCAATTGATCGAGTTGACACTCGTCGGCGATGGACGCTATTGGTCGTTTCCACCTCATGATGGGTTAATGAAATACGGGACCGTTGCCGAATGGCGGCGCAAGTAAGCTGACAGGTTAAGTGGCGAGCGGGGTGTGTCAACGCCCCAGCAATTTGGTACAATTATCAACAGCACAGGAGAACGCCGCGATGATAGTTAAGCTCGTGGTTGAGCGCGGCGGCAAGCGTACCACGCTCCGCCTCGAACCGCCCGTCGCGGTCATCGGCCGGGCACGAGGGAATACCGTTCGTATTCCCTCGGCCGAGGTCAGCCGACAGCACTGTCGGCTACGAATGGCCGAAGGATTAGTGTACGTCGAAGACCTCGGAAGCATTAACGGAACTTATCTCAACGGCGAGCGAGTCTATGGGCGTCAAGCGATATGCCCCGGCGACCGGCTCGGGGTTGGGCCTGTGGGGTTTGTGGTTCAGTACGAGTTATCAACCTCGGCACAGGCCAAGCTACGACGACCGGCACCAAAAGAGGAAGAACCGATTGCCGACTTCCTGGACGGTTTGGCCGATGGCTCGTTGTTAGAGCCGGTAGAATCGATTGAAGACGTCGATTTAGAGTTCGACGTGATAAGTGCCGCCGAAGAAGAATTACCTCCGAGCAAGAAGCCCAACCCACGCTCTGGAATCGAAACGGACCTGTCGAAGTCGTTTCCCGTGGAAAATCAGGATCCGTTACGTCCGGATTTTAGCTTCAATCAACCGTGGCAGATGCCTGATGAAGGCGATCTCCGCGACCTTCTCTCCCAGATGGAAGACGC
>RGDT01000296.1 GCA_009918525.1 Planctomycetia bacterium | reverse complement strand
TTCGGCCTGTTGGTAGGGTGTGTTGTCGTACAGATGTCGCCCCACGATGCGGTTCGGCTTGCCTTGCTCAACTCGATTCTTGCTCTCGGAGCGGCTTACACGATCATCGACACCTATTTCAGCTATCGAGGCAGCGTCTTTTTGAGTCGCTATCCTTTGTTCGTGTCGTTAATGGAAGCCTTATTCATCGGTCTGTTGTGTTACTACGATTCCGGTCTCGACAGTCCGTTTCGTTACTACTACTTTCTCTCGGTGCTTTGTTGCGCCGTTCGGCACGTTTCATCCGTTCCAGGGGAACTGGTAGGAAGTTCCCCCTTTCCGCCAGTCGCCCCTTCTCCCACATTCGTGACCTATGTCACGTGTACTCTGCACTCCATCAGTCTGGGGCTGTTGACAATCGCGTTGCCTCAACTTTATGACCATTTATTTAGTTTTCTCCTCACCGTGGTCATGCTAGGCTGGGTGACCTGGGCCAGCAATGCGCTCGCCTTACTATTGAAAAACGTCGGGGATGATCTCGCCCGCGTTAATTCGGCTCTGCAATTACAACAGGCGGAACTCGAACGACGCATCGCCGAACGAACCCGCGAGTTACAGGAATCCCAGGCCCACGTTCTGCATCAAGAAAAAATGGCGGCCTTCGGGCTTCTGGCAGCAGGTATTGCGCACGAAGTCGGAAACCCACTGACGAGCATCAGTTCGATTGTTCAAATCCTTCAGATGCGTGAGCTGGACGGCTACACCCAAACCAAACTCGGCCTGGTGTCTGGGCAACTCAAACGTATCCAGGGCACGCTTCGCGAACTTATCGAATTTAGCCGTCCCGGCAGCACCGAGCGTTCCCGCGTTACGCTCGGCGACATTCTCGACGAAGCTCTGAGCATTGCCAAGTATTATAAGCGAACCCCGGGCCGAATCGCTTCTCCGACAATGCCTCCCGATTTACCGCCCCTTCAGGGAGTGCGCAACGAGTTGGTCCAGGTGTTTCTCAATTTGATCCTCAACGCAATTGATGCCACCGAACGCCACGGTAGCATCGAGTTGTCCGTCCATCGAGACGGTCCATGGGTGAGCGTGGCCATATGCGATAGCGGCATCGGCGTATCGGCCGAGCAAGCACATCGCCTGTTCAAGCCGTATTTCACGACAAAAAAACATGGTACGGGGTTGGGGCTGTTCGTGTCCTTCGTGTCCACCCCCGGCCAAGGAACTACTTTTACTGTCCGCCTGCCGTTGTCCCGAGAGAGTGCTTGATGGCACGAAAAACGATTCCTCGACCGACTGAGATTGCCCCCATTCTCATCGTTGATGATGAAGAATTGATACGCGATACTCTGGCCGAGTATCTCACCCAACAGGGGTTCGAGGTCAACGCCTGTAACAGTGGAGAGCGTGCTCTGGAAGAAGCGGCCCGCCGTCCGTTTGCCATCGCCCTGTGTGACATGCAGCTACCCGGAATGAACGGTCTTGCGCTTTTGGACCGGCTCCAGCAACTCAGTCCCGAAACGAGCGTCCTGCTCATTACGGCCTTCGCTACCGTGGAAAACGCGGTCGAGGCGTTCCAACGTGGGGCGCACGACTATTTGATGAAGCCCATTTTGCTGGACGAAGTCGCCGAGAAAATCCGGCGATTGTTGGCGATGCGCGATTTGGCCCTGGAAAACCAGTGGTTGCGGCGTGAACTGAACCGGGCACGCCCTGAAGCCCGTCTCATCGGTAGCAGCCCAGTCATGATGGCTGTTTTGGAGATGATCCGCAAAGTGGCTCCGACTCGCTCGACCGTGTTAATCGTCGGCGAAAGTGGAACTGGTAAGGAGTTGGCCGCACGGGCTATCCACGATCAGGCCGGTGAAACCAGTGGACGCTTTCTGGCCGTCAACTGTGCGGCCATTCCTCACGACCTGCTGGAGAACCAGCTTTTCGGCCATCGCCGGGGTGCCTACACCGGAGCGGAACGAGACGTGGCTGGGGTGTTCGTCCACGCCGGACGTGGTACGGTGTTTCTTGATGAAGTCGGTGAAATGGCTTTGGCAACCCAGGCGAAGTTACTTCGCGCCATCGAACAAAAAGAAGTTATGCCTGTTGGAGCTAATGAACCGGTTAAAGTCGAAGCTCGTATCCTAGCGGCAACGAACAAAAATCTGATGAAAGAAGTCGAAGCCGGAAAATTTCGCGAGGATCTTTACTATCGGCTGAATGTCGTTACGGTGAGTTTGCCGCCGCTGCGCGAACGAAGGGAAGATATTCCGGTTATTGTCGAACATCTGCTGGCCCGTCATGCCGAGTCATTAGGCAAGCGAGTGGCGGGGGTGACGCACGAGGCCATGCAACGGCTATTGTCCTACCGTTGGCGCGGCAACGTCCGCGAATTGGATAACACGATTCAGCGAGCGGTCATCCTCGGCGAGGGGCCGTTGATCGCCCCAGAGGATTTACCTCCCGATCTAGTTCCGGCTGCCCTGGATCCGGCCCCATCAGACCGACTATCAGACGCGGTCGAACGCTTCGAGAAAGCTCACATCGAACGAATCCTGCGACAGACGCCCGATAAACGCGAAGCGGCCAAGCGACTCGACATTGGGTTGAGTTCTCTTTACCGGCGCATCGACCAGTTGAAGATTCAGCCGTGAACCAGATCGTCCTAGCCAGTGAGCGGGGCGTGTCAACGCCCCGGTTAGACGAGCGGGGCGTCGCTTACGCTTACGGCTCTGATGGCGTTAGCGAAGGCACTACGCACGCAGGAGTCCAGACCATGTATCCTCATCGAATTCGCCTACGTGGACCGTGGCAGTGGATCCAAGGCACTGCCAGCGGTTCTCTGGTTTTGCCCGGTTCGCTGGAGGGGATCATCGGGCAGGTGAAGTATCGTCGCCGGTTCGGTTATCCGGGTACGATTGACGCCCACGAACGTGTTTGGCTGTTACTCGATAGAGGTGTCGTTAGCCTCAATGGCGAGTCTCTGGGCGAAGGCCGAGCTTTCGAGATTACCTCGCGATTGCGACCCCGCAATGAGCTAGTCATCGAAACCGACAGCTTCACTCCCGGCGAGGTTTCTCTCGAAATACGAGCCGCTGCCTACTTGGCCGATGTCGTATATCGGGGTAACGAGGTGTTAGGGCGTGTGGTCGGCGAAGCGGCCCAGTCCTTGGACCTCTATTTGATCGCTGACCGTCACACCATCGCTCAAACCTCCGTTCAGCCATCTGCCGAAGGTACACCGTTCGCGCTTTGCGTGAGTGAGGCTATCGCTCTGACGGAACGGGGTGGGTCCGACCTGCAGGAAATACGGGTTGAACTGGTAAATGGGGCCGTCATTTGGTACCTGGTTTCTCTGAGAATCAGTTGACACTCTACGCTTCCGAGACCCTCTTATGGAAATTCACTCTCTTCATCTGCGGTTGATCGATAAGGACCTAATACCCCTCATCGAGCGGTTCGCGGTCCAAGAGGAAGAGATGGAGAACCTGACCGCCCATTTCACAACCACCGGTCTGGTCGTCAACGGTGAATACCGTACCCCGTTCGGCTTCCGGGTCGCGTTCAAGACACTCTGGGTGATTGTTGCGAGCGGTTCAGAAATTCGCTTAAGGCTCGAAACTCTTGATATATCAGGTATCCCCGCTTCGATACTTCGCGGAGTGTTGATCAAGATGATTCGCGACTCGGTACCAGACGTGCCCGGTGTCAGCGTCCGAGAAAGCGAAGTGGTGATTCAGGTGGAGGATGCGGCTAAAGCGGAAGGCGTTTCTCTCTCAGTTGATTTTACGGCCGTTCAAATGGCCGAAGGAAGTTGTGGCATCGTAGCAGGCAAGCGCGGAGATTGACCCCGCGCTCCGATGCGGCATCAGTTCCCATCCAACGCTTCATCATAGGCGGACCCAGCATCGATGGGCAAGGAGGTAACCGGTATGTCTTCTAGTTGGACTAGCCGGTCGTACGCATCACCGTCGAAGGTTGAAGAGGCGAGAGCGGGAATCATGCGATCGGTGTTCATGCCTTTCCTCACTTCTTGAATGTCTGACATAATGATCCGTTCCTGGCTACCAACTCAAGAACGGCAAACATATGATGATGGAACATTCACATTGACGCAAGAGAGATCCTTGTCGAGATAATTTACGTATCGGAAAATTTAGCGATTCGCCACATTACGACGAATACACCCATACCATACTTATCGGTCGAACCTCATATCGTTGGTCAGACCGGCTGCCTCTCTTGCGAAAAGACAACCCAAACTACCCGGTTCAAAAGCGCGGCAGGCTGCCGGTCGCAGGGGGTGAATCGTACATTCGCAGCGATCACCGACCCGACCAGCAAAAGCTACGCAACACGTTTCACCGCCGAGGCCGTCATGCGGTCGTGTCGCTAACAACTGTTGGCCATGCCATGATACAACAGGCAATTCAAGAGCACGCATTCGAGGGCGTTCGTCCGGGTCTAACTGGATATAGCCGGACGTACCGAAGTAATCGACACAGCACGCGCCGCAGGATTGACAGTCCAGTAAAGTGCCTGACTGGTGCCCGCTCACGAGTGTTCGCAATAGTCGATGATGCGAGCCAACTCGGTTCGCAGGTCTTTGCGTTGAACGATCCGATCGACGAACCCGTGATCCTTCAGGAATTCGCTTGTTTGGAAATCTTTGGGTAATTCCAGGCGGACCGTGTTCCAGATTGTTCGCTTACCGGCGAAGCCGATCAACGCGCCGGGTTCTGCCAAAATAATATCGCCTAGCGAGGCAAAGGACGCGGCAACACCACCCATGG
>RGDT01000295.1 GCA_009918525.1 Planctomycetia bacterium | reverse complement strand
ATGGTTCGCCTAGTGATGTGGTCGTGACGCTGAAAGATGCCAAAGGAACACAAGTTCAGACCAGCAACCCCGCCAATCCCCCGCGACTCGATTTCACCGCCGCAGCTGATGGCGATTATACGGTCGTTGTTGAGCATCTACACGCCTGGGGAGGACCGGACGAAGCCTACCGCTTGACGGTGACACCCTTTGTCAATGATTTCGCACTAACATTGGCCATCGACCGCTTCGATATCGCCCCCGGGGGCGAAGTTGCTATCCCGCTGTTTCTGACACGATCCGGCTATAACGGGCCGATTGAGGTTAGCGCGGTAGGGCTGAAGGATGTGACAGGCTCGACGAAATTGGAGGGTGCGGCCAAGGCTCTGCCTCAGCCTTCGGGCACGCTGACGCTCAAGGCCGGCGACCTAACGGTGGGTACGTATGAGTTCCGCATCGTAGGCAAGGCGACCATAGACGGGGTAGCCGTCGAACGCGAGGCCAGCGTGCGTGCCATTTTGCAAACCAATATGGGTGGTTTGCCGTTACCACCGCGTGACTATTTTGGTCGCCTCGCTTTGGGTGTGACCGAAAAACCGCCGTTCACGCTCGCTGCCACCGCTTCGCCGGATGCGCAGCAAGGCAAGCCATTGAAGGTGGCGTTTAGTGTTGCCCGTGTGTCGGACTTCACGGGTGAAGTCGTCGTCACTCTCGTCCCTCCGGTGCCGGGCTTCACGTTACCGGCGACTAAACTGGCTGGGGACAAGTCCACCATGGAAGCGACGTTGACTGTAGCCGGCGGCGCAAAGGCCGGCCCGACGACGTTAAACTTCCAGGGAGCCGCCAAGCACATGGGCCGCGACTGGGCCGTGCGTGCGACTGCGGTGAATGTGACGGTGAAGAAGTAAAGCTGAGCGGGGTGTATCAACACCCCGATTCAACCCGCAAAAGACGCTTAAGGGTGAGCGGGGTGTATCAACACCCCGATTCAACGCATAATCAGGCCGTTGACACGCCCCACTCGCCAGAAGGCCTGAGTCGTGTACCGTTGATCTTTGATGTTGATGAAGTGAGAGCGGAGCGCGTGTTATGGCATCCATTCCTGAAAAGAACCGCCAACCGAAAACCATCGACTTGTTTATCGCCGTGTTTTGTGGATGGATGATCCTATACGCGTTATCTTGGATGTGGCACGACTTTTCCCGTTATCACGCTGCAACGACGCAACATCTATTTCGCGATGTGGAAGCGACCATCGCACAACGCCAAATGTTGGACCAGATGCCCGAGATGGGGCAACTGGATAATGCTTGCCATGCGATTCGTCTAGCTAAAATCGAGGTTTCTCTGACTTACGGCCTTGCTTTGAATCGCGACATGAGCATTCTAAAGACGAAGTTCGATGAGCTGAAGACCTTCAAACTCGACGAACTTGATAGCGTCAATCGTGCGAAGCTCGAACGGCGACTAACGGTCTTGGAAGCCGATCCAGCTCTACGGTCGGCTACCGCGCAATACCTAGCCCGCCGGATGGAGCTTCAGGTCCGTTACGACCGGGCGAAAGAGGCTTATCGACAATCGCAGACGACATTGGAAGCCGAAACAAAGAAGGTTCACGTTGCTTTAGCCGATGCGGCCCCGTTCGGGCGAACGGAAGCGAATGCCCAACGTGCGGCTATCGCAGAATCACGATTGGCCACGCTCAAGGCACAATCTGTGACGGCCCAGGAGACGGTTGACCGTGTGCAGGACGAAAAACGTCGATTTGACGAGCCGCTGGCGCCCGTTGAGAAACGACTCGCCGAACGCGAGGCCGAACGCAACAAATTGACCGAAGCCTTCGACCGTTATGGCAAAGTGGCGACGTCTGCCGCCGACGCGAGCACTTCGCAACCTGCAACGACCGCCGGGATAGCGAAGGCGACTGAGGGGCAGGGTAGTCGATATCGTCGGCCTCTGTTGGATTTCTTTTCATCGTCAACCGAGGTTCGCGAGATAGCCCTGGCGGACTGGACAGCCGGGGAGCGGGCGTCTCAAAACGCTTCGCGCACGGATCGTTGTATCACATGCCATCAAGGCATCGACCGTGCCGAATTCGAGCGAGCCATGCTCGGAAAACTGGCTGATACCGACGAAAGCAAGCGTCTGACGGTTAAGTTGGCTGCCGCTCGTCAACAAATCGACAAACGCACCGCCAGCGGGGAAAAGCTTGGCTTTTCGCCCGAGAATCTCCCTGGTGATCGTCAGGGCGGTGTCGGGCTTTGTGCCTTGTTACTGTTGCTATCCGTGCTGGTTGCCTCCGTATGTTTGGGAATGCTGGAGCAGTCGTGGCGTGTCGGCTTTTGGACGCTCGTTGTCGGGCTGGTACTGAGTACAATGACGACGGCTGGACTAGCCTACCTCATGCCCAGGGTGCCACAGGTTAAGGCGTTAGCACTATCGCCCGGTCAGATCACCCAGTATTGCGTTCATCCGCGACTAGACCTCTTCGTCGGCCCCAACAGTCCGCATCCGATGGCTAAGTTCGGTTGTGTGGTCTGTCACGCAGGGCAAGGAGCCTCCACCGAGTTCGGGGGGGCCGGACATTCGCCCCATGATGCGTCTCAAGCGGCACTCTGGCTTCAGCAATACGGCGGGGTCACGTCGGGGTCCTCCGATCCCATGTTGGCTGCCCGTTTCACCGAGGCTGCCTGTCTGAAGTGCCACCATCAAGTCACGGATCTGATTGTTAAAGGCAACAAATCCGAAGCGCCGCGACTGGTCCAGGGCTACCAAATCGCTCAAGAGTTGGGCTGTTTCGGCTGTCACGATATTAACGGTACTAAAGAGGGGCGTCACGTTGGCCCTGACATGCGATTGGAACCCAGCCCCGCGCTTGAACTGCTGAGTGTCACGCAGCGCGAGAAGGCCAAGAGCTATCAGCCCGGTTCCATGCGAAAGGTTGGCCCCAGCTTGAGGCGATTAGCTGAAAAAACAAGTGAAGAATGGACGCGGAAGTGGGTGCTCGACCCGCGCGGCTTCCGCGACGATACGAAGATGCCACATTTCTACAATCTGGCAACCAACCGCCCCGAAGCATTACCGGACAATCAAAAAGCCTTCCCCCAGGCCGAGATCGCAGCCATCAGTCATTATCTCATTACAGAGAGTAAGAACAGTCTCCAGGGAGCCGATTTTACGCGCCAGATGCTGCTTCGCGGTAAGTCAGGCCTTGAATCGCTTCAGGCACGACTTGTTCAAGACGGTCTTGACCAATCCCAGATGCAGGAATTGCTCGATCTCAGCCAGCGAATGACCGATCTCGCGCTATTGTCCAATCCCATCGCTGCTCGTCTCATCAATGATCTGGCCGACCAGCAAAGGCAATTACAGCAACGTCTGGGAGACATTGCACGACGCTTGGCCGATTTGCGATCGCGAGGCACGCCGGAAGAAAGTATGAAGGCTACGCTCAGCGAACGGGCGGTACCGGCGGCGGAATTGGCCGAAGTCACGGCGGCGCTGGTCAAGGCCTCGGTTCCCGTGAAGATCGGCGACCGTTTAATCGGCGCGGACGGTCGGCCCGTGACGTTGTCGGCAGACGAAAAAGGTAACGATGTCGCAGGACGGTTGCTATTCACCGAAAAAGGCTGTCTGGCTTGCCACGCTCACGAAGGCACCACCAAGGCCATGAAACGCGACGGAAAGACGGTCGTCTATTCGGTTCCCAGTGAGGCTAATTTCGGCCCTGAACTCAGTCGCCTCGCCGAAAAGTTGGCCCCTTCGACTGATCGAACGTCGGCCCGGTTGTGGCTCGTGCAATGGTTATTGAATCCGAATGTACACAGCCCTCGTACGCGAATGCCTATCACCTCGCTGACGCCTCAGCAGGCCAACGATATTGCGACCTGGTTGCTGGCCCATAAGTCGGAACAGCCGTGGCCCGTCAACGACCCGGGGCAACCGTCGCTCAACAATCTGGTTGACCTCGCGCGGGTCTATTTGTCGCGAGCGTCAGGTGTGGGGTCCAAAGAGCTAGATCAGTATATGCCTGCCGGTGAAAAGCTGGTGGGCATTCCGCCTGAACGAGTGGCCACAATGTCCCGCGATGCGGACGAACGAATCTTGGCTTCCGACATCATCAGCGAGACGGCTATCAAGTGGTATGTCGGCAAGAAAGCTATAGGAAAGCTGGGCTGTTACGGTTGTCACGACATCCCCGGTTTCGAGAGATCAGCACCCAACGGCGTCGCTCTGACGGACTGGGGGCGGAAAGCTCCGCAGGTGTTGCCTTTCGAGGACGGGGCGGCGTACGTCCGTAGAACGTATCACCTGACGCCGACGGCACCGCGTTCGCGAGACGAGATAGAGGCACGCTATAAGACCCTACTGACCAAAAAAGAACGTTCAGCAGGCGATGAACGTGAATTTCTCGAACTGGAAAAAATGCACCAACTTTTCGAGATGGAATCCCGCACGGACCTCGACGACAAGGGCCAAGATGAACTCAAGAAACGACTCGCGCAATACACGGCCGAAAAGCCTTACGAGGAGCTATTCCTCCAGTCGCTCGAACAACGCCGCCGTGAGGGATATTTGCACCTGAAACTAGCCGAGCCGGATAGCTTCGACTACAACCGCTCGCGAGCCTGGGACGAACGCCTGCGGATGCCGCAGTTCAATCTCGCTCGGACTCGCCGGGCCAAGGGCGAATCGGATGCCGCATTCAAAGCTCGTTCCGACAAGGAAGAAGCCGAAGCTCGAGAAGCGGTTATGACCTTTGTCCTTGGCCTGGAGGGCGTACCGATCCCGA
>RGDT01000294.1 GCA_009918525.1 Planctomycetia bacterium | reverse complement strand
GGCGTAGTCGTGGGCATGACAGGCAGCGGCAAGACCGGCCTGGGCGTGGCCTTGCTCGAAGAAGCCGCTATCGATGGAATCCCGGCCGTAATCATCGACCCCAAGGGCGACCTTACCAATTTGCTTTTACAGTTTATCGATCTTGAACCGAATGAGTTCGCGCAGTGGCTGAACAAGGAAGAAGCACAATCGAAGAATCTAAGCATCGACGAGTACGCACGCCAACTGGCCGACCGTTGGCGTAAAGGGTTACGCGAAAGCGGTCAAGATGTCCAACGGATTCGCGAAGTGACGGCGGCGATTGATTACCGCGTCTACACGCCCGGAAGCGAAGCCGGTCTTCCACTGTCGATTCTTCGCAATTTTGCCGCTCCACACGGCATGAAGTTGGAAGACCTGACGCACAAAGTCAATGCGACAGTGACTGCCCTGCTAGGGTTGGGAGGGATCACTGCCGATCCGGTACAGTCGCGCGAACACGTGTTGCTTGCCCAGATCGTGTTGGATGCTTGGCAAAAGGGTCGCGATCTCGATTTACCGACACTCGTCCAAGAAATTCCCAAACCATCCATCAAGACTGTCGGGGCGTACAATCTGGAAACTTTCTTTCCGGCACGCGATCGCGTCAAGTTTGCCTCGCAACTAAATAACGTGGTCGCTTCGCCGATGTTCGCCATCTGGTCGCGTGGCGAACCTCTCGACTTAGCCTCTATGTTGTACAAGAATGGTCGTCCACAACACCTGATTTTTTCCATCGCGCATCTCGATGACGCTCAGCGGATGTTCTTCGTCACGCTGCTGTTGGAGGAAATGTTGTCTTGGACACGTCGTCAGTCGGGTACGTCCAACCTCCGCGCGTTGCTCTATTTCGATGAAGTATTCGGCTATCTTCCTCCCCATCCGGGCAATCCGCCGAGTAAAACGCCGCTCATGACGCTTCTGAAGCAAGCGCGGGCGTTTGGTGTCGGTGTGCTTTTGGCAACCCAAAACCCCGTCGATTTGGATTACAAAGCTCTGTCCAACGCCGGGACATGGTTTGTCGGCAAATTACAGACCGAACGCGATAAGGCTCGGTTGCTCGACGGTCTACAGAGTGTCGCGGCAGAGCATGGCACGCTCACGGATCGCGGCTATCTCGAAAAAGTGATTTCCTCGCTAGGCAATCGGGTTTTCCTGCTGCACGATATTAACGCCGGTCAGCCCCGATTATTTCAGACTCGCTGGGCGTTGTCGTTTCTGCGCGGCCCAATGACCCGTGAGGAAATCACGCGTGCGGTAGCGCCGATCCGTACACGCGACGATGGCGGAGCTGTCCGAGCCATCTTCGTGTGCAATCATTGCGGCACAGACGTACCTCCCGGAACCGGTCGACGTTGTCCGGCCTGCGGTGAAGACCCCTGGACTGTCAAGAACGTCTCGGCCCCTGTCGCACAGGTGGCGACGGTCGTCGGTACAGCAGCTCCGGTTGTATCTGCCGTTCTTACTACACAAGTGACACGCGGTTCACCGCCTGTGTTGCCGCCGGATGTGACGCAATTTTACATTCCGGTAGCTGCGAAACAGGGGGAGCGGTCGTTGGAATATCAGGCGTGGTTGATGGGATTCGCCGAGTTAGTCTATGCCTACGACAAACGCTCCGGGGCCGAGCATCGGGAAACGGTACGGTTGATCGCGCCGGCACCGACAGCGGGGCACCCCGTGGATTGGGAGAAGTCTCATCCGTTGGGGATTGCCCTTGCTGCGGAACCAGAGAAGAACGCTCGCTGGGCAGCAGTACCCGAAACGATTGACACCGGACGTAAACTCAAGACACTGGAAAAAGCCTACGTCGAATATCTGGCTGGATCAAGGAAATTGTCGCTCTGGGAAAATCGGACTCTCGAACTAATCTCACGCCCCGGAGAATCACCCGAGGCGTTTTCCCTCCGGTGCCGACAGGAAGCCCATCGCCAATGCGACGCAGCTCTGGGATTGGAGGAGATCAAATTTCGCCCGAAAATCGAGGCGGCCAAGGTGTCGAACGCCAAGAATCGCGACGATAAAATCGCCAAGCTCGAAGGCGATCTTCAAGCCAAACGGGATGAGATTACCCAACGGTTTCGCCAAGCCGCGGAAGATATGCAAGAGTTGTTCGTCAAACCGCGCAAGATGGACGTTCGTGTTACACATTTCGGGCTGGCATGGACGCCTTTCTGGGTGTAAGGGGAGAGAATGAGCCAGCTATTGACTTCAAACACGGCGGTATACACCGGCACGTTCGACCCAATTCACAAAGGCCATCTCGATCTGATCGAGCGAGGCAGTCGAATTTTCGATCATGTGGTTATTGGGGTCGGTATCAATCCCGACAAGTCGCCCTTCTTCGCCATGGAGGAGCGTGTCGAACTGATTCGAGCGGTCATCGAACCATTTCCTAACGTGAGCGTGCGCGGTTTCAGTGGTCTTGCTGTGGCCTTTGTCCGCGAGATCGGCGCGCGGGTCATGCTTCGCGGCCTACGCTCGGCCAGCGATATGGAAAGCGAATTTACCATGTCGCTGATGAACCTGAGCCTTGATCCTGAAATTGAAACCGTATTCTTGATGGCCAAGGAGCCGTATTCCCATCTATCCAGCACATTACTAAGACAAATCGCAACTTTCGGTGGACGGCTCGAACAATTTTTGCCGGCCAGCGTTGCCGACGCCCTAGAGCACCGGGTACGCGATCGTCAACGGAGTTAATAGTTTCGTGTTCGAAAAAAGAAGCCGCCAACTTGCGTTGGCGGCTCCCAAAATGCCATTATCGCCGTGGACGGAACGGCACCGGTTCGGGAACGATTAATCGTACCTCGTTTCCGTTGTGATCCAAACAGGCGAAGTGTAAATGCTCCGGCGGCACTCCCGGCATTCCTCGGATTGTAACCGTCATTGCCCCTACTTCTTCCATGGCCAATATTTCCTTCCGCCGACGGTTCAGCAGATAATCGGCCACCTCGGGACAGGTCACGACATCCACTTGATGGATCGGCTCGCGGCAACTGGCCAACTGAAGCATACGCATCAATTCGATGGCCATCGTCTCCGGCGACTTGACCATCCCGTGCGTCTTGCAGTGTGGGCAGTCGATGTATCCGGCACGACGAAGACCTGGTCGGATGCGTTGCCGGGTCATTTCGATAATACCGAACTGGGAGATTCGCAGAATTTTGGTTCGTGCTCGGTCGCGTCGCATTGCATCACGCAAAGCCCGTTCGACGTTTCGACGGTGTTTCTCGTCTCGCATGTCGATAAAGTCGTTGACAATCACCCCGCCCAGATCGCGCAATCGCAACTGCCGCGCAATCTCCTTGGCTGCGTGCAAGTTCATCTGATACGCCGTTTCCTCGGCGTTGTTGCCATCGGCTCGGAAGTTACCGCTGTTCACATCAATGGCAACGAGTGCCTCTGTCTGTTCGATAACTATCGACCCGCCCATAGGCAGCGGAATCTTTTTCATCTGGATGCGAGACAGTTCCTCCTCAATTTTGAATCGGTGGAACAGTGGCTCTTTCGAGTCGTAGAACTTCAGACGGTCCGCGTAGCGTGGCATCACCGCCTGCATAAATTCTTGGGCCGCCTCGAAGGCTTTCTTTTCATCGATCCAGATGACATCGATGTCGCTGGTGAAGTTATCGCGGATGGTTCGTGTGACCATCTCGCTTTCCTGATAAATGTTGCAAGGTGCCTTGACCTTTTTGATACGTGCGGCAATGACCTGCCATAATCGCGACAGATAGACCAGGTCGCGTTGAACCTCACGTTTGTTCTTGTCGATTGCCGCCGTCCGCATGATGAAGCCAAGTCCCTGTGGCGGACGCAACTCGTTGAACATCTGCCGGAGCCGACGCCGAGCCTCTTCATCCTCGATCTTCCGGGAAACACCCGTACGATTCAGATAGGGCATCAAAACCAAATACCGGCCGGGAATGCTGATAAAGGTACTTAGGGTTGGCCCCTTGGTGCCGATGCCTTCCTTGATCACCTGAATGATTACTTCCTGTCCGCGTTTGAATACTTCCTGGATTGGCATGCGCGGGCGGCTAGGTCCGGTGCGGCTGCTGAAGCGATCATTGCCGGCTCGTCGAGGAGGTCCAGCGCGTCCATTGCGGAAGTCGCGACCACCACCGCTACTGCGGCGACGGCTGGCTCCATCCTCATCAAAGTTATCGTCAAAGTCGTCATCCACTGCACCCGCTACAACCGGTTGCATCCTTTCTGGTACGCCAATGTCTTCGATTTGCGGTTCGCCGATCGGCATCATCACATCGGGTGATTGTTCCAGACCAATCTCCGCAGCAGCTAAATCTGCTTCCAACGCGGCCTCGATGCTTCGTGGCATATCGAGCGGCCGACGACGGCGGGGATGTTCAACAGGGGCAATCACAACCACCTCCTCCACTGGAGGCGGCAAGGTGGGTTCGGGTTCTGTAGGGAGTACAGCCGGTGATTCAGGTTCCGACTTCGACAACGGGAAGAACAACAGGTCGTCATCCAGCGAGTTACCTTCTTCGCCCTCTTCCGTGCGTCTTTCCGCCGAATCCATTAACTTAGGCTTTGGTTCCTCGGAATTGGTCGGTTCTTCCGTGGTCGTTTTCTTTTTCCGCGGTGTGGTGCTACGCGATTTTCGGCGTGGTTTCGCTGTTTCTTCTTCAACGATTTCTGTCCCAGGAGCCGCGATCACGGGTGATTCAAGACGGGCAGTTGAGGTGGTCGAAGCTGGTTCAGCAGCGGGTGCTGGAGTTGGGGCAGGGTCAGCCAAGGCCTGGGCTGGTGGTACCGTGCCGACGGGGTTATCCCTGTCTCTTATACACA
>RGDT01000293.1 GCA_009918525.1 Planctomycetia bacterium | reverse complement strand
GATCTGACGATTCAAATCGTAACTAAACAGCCCCGCCGCTCCCCCCTGAAACGGCGGCAAGCCGGGAATCGAGGGAAGCGTAGGCAGATGGACAGAGAGCGACGCCAGCGGGATGTTTTCGAGCCAGGTATACGGGTCAGCCGTGACAAACGAGTAACGCCCCAACTCACCCGAGGTGGCACTATCGAAAAAAAGCAGATGGGGCAGATCGGCAAGGCGCAGACAGGCATCCCACGCGGAAAGATCAGCGGGTAGGTCTTCGACTAATCCCCCAGAGGGGGTATCGGACCATGAAATCGGCAGAGCGTTCATAAAATTATCGTAGCGGGTCGTCACCTTGGTTCGCGAGGCGATTTTCGGAATCGTTGTCGGCAAAGGTCCGATGCCACTGGCCGAGCAATCGGGCAAGCTGCCTTGGACCGAGTTCGGACCAAACATAGGCATCAAATCCGACTTCGTTGGCCCCTTGGTGATAATCGGCAAGATAACGTCGCAACACCGCGAGGTTACATCCTGTGCGTTCGCGAATAAAGGAAAGAGGAAGCCCTTGAGCCAAGAGTGCGAGGAGAAGTTGCGTTCGCCCTTTACGAATGCGCCTGGGTTCGCTCAGAAAGCGGTAGGGTCGCAAGAGAAACCGAAGGCCATCGAAAGCCGCCGTGTGTTGTTTGAGCGACAATCCGACACGAGCCGAGCGGTAGAGCGTCCCGTTGGCGGGTTGATCGTGCCACACCAGACGCACCGGCGAAGACATATCCCAGACATACCGACCAGCGATAGCGTCATCGAGCGCAGAAACAGTGCGTTGAGAGCAGCAAGCGAGCAATTGATCGACGCACAGCGAAGGACCGTCGATGAGTTGGCCATCCTGCGTTTGAAGTCCGCGAATCAGAACGCCGCCGAACGCGGTCGAACCGCCGAAGGTAAGATCAACGCCTTTGAAAGAGCCACCGCGATAGCTGTTGGCCGTGCGATGAAAGTACCATTGGCCGAGGGAGAGTTGACGGGGATGGCAGTGGGTAAAGGGGTCGGGATGGTCTGGAGCATGATAATAGAACTCGATTTCGGTCAACCGATGCAGCGTATCGCCGGCAAAAAAGGAAACGCCGAAAAGTAAGCGGGAGGCGAGAAACTCAAACCAGGAAACGAATGAATCCGAAGAGGCATTCAAAAGGGAAGCGAGCCAGTGTTCGCGAGCGGATGTCATGAGAAACCCAAAAAGAAAAAATCCGAGTGCGGCGCGCAAGTAGGGGAAAGCACTGCGTTCTGGGGATGACAGCAGCACTGGTCATCGAGCGAAGGGCGATGGCTGGTAGAGGAACCACCTCCGATGAGAAAAGGTGGTGCTGCCAGTCAACCTAAGAGACGCCTATCGAATAGGTTAGCCTTTCGTATAGCAACTGGCACCAACTCTTCCCCTGGGGGTCGGACCCGGCGACGGTCGTCGGGCCGACTCTCTTTTTTTGGTGTCGGCAAAAGAAAATTGTGATGGTGTGGTAGTTTTTAAGTGGCCTTGACGGTCAGGCCATGCCGATCTACGATAAAGTTATAAAGGGACGCTTAGCTCAGTTGGCTAGAGTACTACATTGACATTGTAGGGGTCACTGGTTCGAATCCAGTAGCGTCCATTGCCGACCGAACATCCGGTCGGCTTTTTCATTTACCCCAACTCACCAATAGCCTGTCCACCTTCCGTCACTAGTGGAATTGGCCTGCCCTGCGGATCCGTCCACTGACTCGCTTGATCGATCCCTAGGTGCCGGAAAACGCTCGCTGCTAGGTCCGACGGAGTGATACGACGCTCCTTAATATCGTAGCCCTTCGCGTCCGTTGCCCCTATCACCTGCCCCGTCTTGATTCCGCCGCCCGCCATCAACATCGACATACAATTGGTCCAGTGGTCACGACCTGCATTCTTGTTGATCACCGGACCACGTCCAAATTCGCCCATCATCAGCACTAACGTGCTATCCAACAAACCTCGCGCCGATAGATCAATCACTAACTCATATATCACTCGATCCACTCGCGGTAGTAACGGCTTCAATCCCTTGACAATGCCCCCCCAACGAACGTCGTCGCCGTGATGATCGAAGTAACCCCATGCTCCACTCACCAAAACAAACGTCGAGCCGGCTTCCACCAATCGCCGAGCCAATAGTGCCTTTTCTCCCAAACTATCGCGACCATAGGCATCGCGTAACCGGTCGGTCTCCTCGTCCAGCCGAAATGCCTTCTGAGCACGCCCCGATACGACCATCTCAAGGGCCTGTCGGGTATTGCCGTCCATCCGCGAAATGGTGTCCGCGTCCAGTTGACGACTCAAACCGTCGAAACAGCGACGCATTCCGTCGCGATCCTGAAGGCGTTCCACCGTCACGCCGGCCGGTAGTGCCATACGCCCGCTCAGTTCTTTGCCTGGTACCGGTTCGTAGGATGAACCCAGATGGCCCGCTCCCCATACGTCAGATTTCCAACTATCGGCCAAACCAACGAACGCAGGCATAGCCGGATGATTTGGACCGCGAAACTTCGCCGCCACTGATCCCATCGACGGATAACCACCACCTTCTTTGCCGTCGTTGGTTCGACGAGCCAACGGATTGCCCGCCTGTAAGGTGATCGGCGTATGATCGCTCGCCCGGCAATCGACTGACCGCAAAATCGTCAGCCGATCCATGATGCTAGCCTGAAGCGGCAAGTGTTCACTCAACCGGACGCCCGGCACCCGTGTGCCAATGCTGCCGAATGGACCACGTACTTCCGCCGGAGCGTCCGGTTTGGGATCCCACATATCGATATGACTCGGCCCGCCCGACAGCCAAAAGAGAATGACCGAGGTCTTCGGTTTCGACACCTTCGCAGTTACTCGGCCCGCCAATAGGGACAAACCGGCCAACCCCGTCTGCAAGAACCAACGTCGCGAGCCGACACGTAGCACCGAATCAACCGATAACATGTAATGGCCCCTCAATGTTATGAGCGATTCGATTTCTTCCACCAAACACGAAGTCAGAATAGCTCCGTCAGCGGTCGTCCCTCTTCCATCAAGTGGAACGGCCGTCCCTCGCGATCCACGGCATGGAGGTCATCGATGCCCATGGCGTGGTAAATCGTACGGGCAATGTGTTCCGGCGCGACGGGATTATCGGCGGGATATTCCGCTCGCTTGTCGCTGGTGCCGTACACCTGGCCGCCCCGGATGCCGCCCCCGGCCAACAGAACCGACATGCACTGAGGCCAATGATCCCGCCCGGCTCCCTTCACACCGCCCGAACGCACATCGCCGATCTTGGGGCGACGTCCCATTTCACTCGTGACCACAACCAAGGTCGAGTCCAGTAAGCCGCGTTGGTACAGATCGTCGAGCAATGCCGCGAAGGGTCGATCAAACTCCGGCAATAGATGATCCTTCAGACAATTAAAGTTGTTCCCGTGTGTGTCCCACCCGCCGCCGCTCTTGCACAAGTCGTTGAGCTTGGCGTTGCCTTTCCAGAACACAGTGATGAACGGCACACCGGCCTCGACCAACCGGCGAGCCATTAACATGGTCATGGAATTGATGCCCGGCCCGTAGCGTTCGCGAACGGCATCCGGCTCGGCTCGAAGATCAAACGCGGCCTTGGTCTGACGCGACGATAACAGGGTGAACGCCTTGTGCTGATGCTTGGCATAATCCCGGATTACCGATCGCTCGGCCATCCGCTGGGCTGCATCGATAGCTCCCAACAGTTTGCGCCGGTCGGTCATTCGGTCAGGTGGGAGGTCACCCCGTAGGCTTAAAGCCGGAATCGTGAAATCTAAAGGCTTTTCGCGCGTTCCGTCCACAAAAACGGGATCGTATTCCAGCCCGATACGTGCGGCAAATTGGCCGGGACGAGTGTACTCCGGCGCGTCCTGCTTGTGCGGCAATGTGATGGCCGAAGGTAGACTTGGGTGCGGTTTGCGCTTCAGAGCTACTACAGACGCTATACCAGGCCAATCGGTCGGATACGGCGTGCGAGCGTTTAAGAGACGATGAAACGACTGATCGGGAGCATGACCGGTAAGATTGTAATAAAAGCCCGCGTGATGGTCTCCCGTACCGCGACCATGATCGCCCAGCGAACGCACGATCGCGAGATGATGCGTCTGTTTGGCCAGTAGCGGCAAATGCTCGCATAATTGGATACCCGGCGCACTGGTAGCGACGGGGTTGAAGGTGCCGCGATATTCAACCGGGGCATCGGGTTTCATGTCCCATGTGTCGATGTGCGACGCCCCACCTCCCAGCCAGATCATAATGGTCGAACGCGCAACTTTTCGAGGAGCAACAGCTACCGAAGATGACGAGCCAGCAATTAGAGACAATCCACCAGCCATGAGAAAGGTGCGTCTGTCTATCAGTGGTCTTTGCATAGTACTGCTCCCGCAACCAGATCAGTTACGACTCGCCCTTCGCTTAATCAATTCCGCAAATGCTGGTAGTGGTCATCATGTTCCTGCGTGTGGTCGGTGCCCCGATAACGCGCCCACGTCGCTGAATACAGAGCCAGAAGCGTCAGCGACAAATCGGGGCGTTGACACCCCACTCGCCTTCCCTCACACTTGCGGCTTTCATGGTGCGTCGGCCTCGTGAAACGCTCTCTTTCACAGGGTCAATTTTAACCTTTTTCGGTACCGATACCAAACGGATTATTGGCGACTTTGAGTGAATATGAAGGTCATCTATTCAAAATCCGCTGGGCCGTCGATTTCAGCGATCGCCAACCGCCGATTTGCCTTCGGAGTGCTACCCGAAAGTTGATCCAGGTGTTATGGAAGTTCCAGAGGCCCGATGAGGGCAGAAAGGACGACCATGAAGACCAAGACGTATTCG
>RGDT01000292.1 GCA_009918525.1 Planctomycetia bacterium | reverse complement strand
TCGGCCCACCTCCACCGGGGGAGCAGCAGGGGCCAAGATTGGCTGGACCGGGCGCACCACAGCAACGGGAACCATCACGGGCGGCGCAGGAGGAGGGCATGGCACACGAAACACCGCACGGAAAAACCTGCGAATCGGCCCAACCGGTTCGCACGGATCGTAACACGATCGATAGCCCGAAACGAACGGCTTGCGGCAACTGGCCAACTCGGCCGAAACTTCCGCCGCAGGAGCCGTCCCGACAACGAAAGTCAAGCAGAGGGCGCAAACAATGAGACGGTCCCGGAACGGGAACATAGAAAGTTCTCCCAATAATTCTCCGCTAGCAATCCTCGAAGTGGAGGACATTTTCACGATACGGGTGGTCGCGCCGAAGGTGATAGGAAAAACTCCTATCCCGTCAAATTTATACCCGAAAACGAGCGGGTTGTTCCCATCACGAAATCTGGCGAAACCGGGTAGACTCCACCGACGCCCTATCAATCGCCCACCCGAAAAAATGAAAAAGGCTGTCAGATTTGGCTCGACTCCAGGGCTACGGCGCGCGATGATAACGCTAGGCTATTTGGTTGATGGCTCGATTCGCCCTTCCCACCTGATCGGAGGCCCCATGACTAATCGTTTCTGCGACGGCCTCATTCGCCGTGATTTCCTCCACCTCGGCTCGGCGGCATTGTTTGGCCTAGGGTTGTCAACAGCCCAACTTTTGCGTGCAGCCAACAAGGCGCGGTCCCGCGATGTCTCGGTAATTTATATTTATCTCAAGGGCGGTCTCAGTACCATCGATACATGGGACATGAAGCCCGCCGCGCCGAGTGAGTTTCGCGGCGAGTTCAATCCCATCAAGACAAAAGTTCCCGGCATCGAAATCTGCGAACACCTGCCTATGATGGCCAAGGTCATGGATAAGGTATCGCTGGTTCGTTCTTTCCGTCACCACAACAGCGATCACGGCCCAGCCGATCACTACATGCTAACAGGCTATTTTCCCCAGGCCGGGTTCAACTCTGGGTTAACCCCGAACAATCAAAAACCGGCCCACGGTGCGATTATTGCCCGGAAACTCGGGCCGCGAGGTAGTGTGCCGCCCTATGTTACGTTGCCCAAGATGCACCCGTCGTGCGGATCGGCCTATCTAGGTTCGTCCGCGGCACCTTTTGTCATCGAAGGTGACCCAAACGCCCCGGATTTTGCCGTTCCTGACATTGTGCCTCCCCCCACGTTAGCGGCCGCTCGACTGGACGACCGCAAAAAGTTATTGGCGGCAATCGATCGCTTTCACAAAAGCGCGGAAGCCGCCATCAATCCAGCCGCCAATGCGGTCGGCACCTTCCGTGAGCGTGCTTTTGACCTGATGACCTCCCCAGCAGCCAAAAAAGCGTTCGATATTCACTCCGAGGACGAAAAACTACGTGATGCCTATGGCCGTAATACACTCGGTCAATCGTGCTTGATGGCACGTCGTTTGGTCGAGGCGGGTGTGCGAGCAGTTACTATTGATCATAGCAATTGGGACACACACGACGCGAATTTCACCACGCTCAAACGACAACTACTCCCCTGGCTGGATATCGGTCTAAGCACTTTGCTGACCGACCTTAGCGAACGGGGAATGCTCAATACAACGCTGGTCGTGGTAAGCGGTGAGTTTGGCCGCACTCCGCGAATAAACAAACAAGCCGGACGCGATCACTGGGGACCGGCATTCACCGTAGCCGTAGCGGGAGGAGGATTGGCCGGGGGCGTCGCGGTTGGAAAGAGTGACGCACGCGCGGAGAAGCCCGCAAGCGATCCCTATGGGCCGGAAGACCTGTTCGCGACCATCTTCCATCAAGTGGGCATCGACCCGAAGGAAGAATTCCTGACGCCCGAAGGTCGGCCGGTTGCTGTTTGCAACGGCGGACGATTGATTGAGGAGTTGGTGCGATGACGGCTCGCATATCCGGGGTGGGGCTAATCGCATTCCTGGCGACTGCCCTACCCGCTTCAGCCGATCCGCCTGTTTTGTCCTATGTTTTTCCTGCCGGCGGACAGCGCGGGTCTACCGTCAAGGTCCGCGTTGGCGGGCTGAATCTCTACGACCGTTGCCGCTGGGAAATTGTGGGCAAGGGACTGTCAGCAAGTGAATCACTCGGACGGATCACGAAAATCTGGCGAGAAGGTCCGCTTCTACCCTTGCCCGACTCGCAACGGCAAGAAGACTATCCCTCCGACATGGGTGGAGAAGTGCGAATCGCTGGGGATGCTCCATTAGGCACCAATCGTGTCCGTCTCTGGACGAGTGAGGGAGCCGCCGGTGGTGTCCAGTTCGTCGTGGGTGATCTTCCTGAAGTCGTCGAGGATGAGACCAAACCCGAACTACCCCAACTATCTTTACCCATTACCGTCAATGGGCGTATCTTCCCCCGCGAGGATGTGGACGATTGGACGTTTCCACTGAAGAAAGGCCACACGGTGACAGCCGTGATCAACGCGGCTCGGATCGGGTCGAAACTCGATAGCCGATTAGAAGCATTCGGCCCGGACGGAACGCCATTAGCCGATAACGACGACGCCTTGGGTACTGACTCACGGATACGCTTCACCGCGCCGGTGGACGGACTCTACCGCATTCGTGTCAGCGATAGTCAGCGCCTCGGCAGTCAAGCTCATGTTTACCGCCTGACGCTCACGACCGGGCCGGTCGTGGATCGTGTCTATCCTGCAGGCGGACAACGCAACACGAAGGTTAAGGTTGCGTTAACCGGGGCCAATCTAGCACGCGATACCGAGGAAGTCACCGTTCCCGGCCCCTATGGACTGGACGTGAGCGATTTGCCCGAAATTGTCGCGCAACCAGACGAGATCAAGACGCCGTGCGTCATCAATGGCCGCATCGAGAAACCGGGTCAAGTCGATATCTGGCGTTTCACGGCGAAGAAGGCGGAACCGTTAGCCATCGAGGTTAGAAAGATTTTATCTCCACTACTGCCAGTTTTGGAGGTTAAGAACGACGGCAAGACAGTACAAACACTCAAAGGGTCAGGAGTGTTCAATCCGCCGAGTGATGGAAAATACACGCTGGAGATTCGCGACCAGTTCCAGAGTCGGGGCGGTTCAGGATTTGTCTATCGCGTTCGCCTTGCACCGGCGGAGCCTGATTTCGCGATTCAGCTCATCAATGACGCCGAGAGCCTGACGCGCGGGAAAACCCTCAACCTCCGCCTGATAGTCGAAGGACGCGACGGATTTAGTGGTCCCATCGAGTTCAGCGCGATCGGCTTACCCAAAGGGGTGACCCTCAAACCGCTAAAAGCCAACTTCGGCACCGTTCAACTCAGCCTGACGGCCGACAAGGACACCCCGATCGACATTTCGCGGGTGCGGTTCGTCGGGACCGCTAAGGGGCTGACGCGGCAGTCGGATGAACTGCTTTTGGGGGTTGGCTTACTCGTACCTTTCAAATACATCGCCGAGTACGATCTGCGTCTCGCGCCGCGCGGCAGTGTGCTCCGCAAAAGCTATCGCATCGAGCGCGGTGGCTATGAGGGACCGTTCGAGGTTCGTCTCGCTGATAAACAAGGCCGTCATCTGCAAGGTGTGACCGGGCCGGAAATCACGGTACCTGCAGGAGCGACCAAATTCGACTATCCCATTACCTTACCGCCGTGGATGGAGATCGGCCGCACTTCGCGTAGCGTCGTCATGCTAGTCGGAAAGATAAAAGACGGTGAACGAGAACACACTGTTGGCTACACGTCACAGGAACAGAGCGTGCAAATGATTGCGGTTGTCGAAACAGGACGACTCGGCCTAGAGTTGGGAGCAAGTAGCATTTCCGCGAAGAAGGGCGAAGAAGCGTTGCTCTCCTTCCGGGTCCGTCGTAGTAAGGAAATCACCGGTCCCGTACGGGTTAGTGCTGTAGGGAAAGTAGTTACCATTCCGGCCGATGCCAGCCAGGGAACTCTTCGGATACCGTTGACGGCATCCGGGCCGATCCGTGTGCAGGCGACTCTCAGCGTATCGAGCGGAGAGATGACGGCCGAGGCAACGGTAGAAGCCGTGGTCGAATGATAGAGCGAGTCGCTGATAATCAAAACGAAAAGCCCCACAGCCTGTCGGCGGCGGGGCAACTGAAGTCATGGTCGAAAAAGCGTCTACTTGGCAGATGAAGCAGCCGATTCCTTGATGACTTCCTTGACCGGTTGAACGAAATAGGTCTGTTTCTTATCCGTCTTGAGTTGCTCGGCCTTTTCGTCGGCTTCTTTCCGCTGGGTGTAGGGGAAGCGGGCGATTTCCTTGTGAGAGTTGTCATAAACGACCCACACGAGCCGTTTTCGCTCGACTGCCTTGGTCTTGGTCTTGCGCGGCTTAGCTTCGCTTGGAGCTTTCTTGACCGCGGCTTTCTTTTTCTTTGGTTTCCCTTCAGTGGATACTTCCTCGGCCGATTCACTGACCGCCGATGTCCCGGCATCAAGCGTCTCCGCTCGCTCGCGCGCCTCGGCGGCGTCGTGCTGTTCGCGGAGTTCCATACGGCTGCGGATGCGTCCCTTGGCCATTTTGCGTCATCTCCACCTGAGCCAGATTACCACAATAGTCAACCTATCGCTTCCTACGCTATTCTACAAGTCTTTCCGGCTCAGCGCGATCCACTTACTTGAAGAAAAGTTGGCGACACACTTGAGCGACTGAACGCGAATTTTCCCGATGCCGTCACGGGTAGCTCGTCTACCACTTCGATCGCACAGCTCGACTCGGCCCCTAGATGTTCTCTCGTCGCACGTTCCAGATAGTCACCGTCGGCCACGGCATCGTATCCAACCCCAGGCCGCACGCGATAGGTAACCTCGCCGACACGATCTTGCAAGATTTGTACTTGGC
>RGDT01000291.1 GCA_009918525.1 Planctomycetia bacterium | reverse complement strand
ATAACGAGATGGCCGCGATAGCCGATAACATCGCCGTTAACGCCCCTGTGATGACGCCGAAGGCATTGGCAATTTCCGTGGTATTGGTCACCTCAAAATCCGGTTGCTGTCCCGGTCCGATCCGATGGCGATCCTTTAATAGCGTGCGAATCTCTTCTTCGGCCTTTTTGGACAACTGCTCGGAAGAGGCTGACACCATGAGAGCGGCGACATTGTTGAAAGCGGAACCTTGCAAGCGTTTTTTGACCGTGAGATAAGGCATCACGAGGATATCATCCTGATCGGTGCCGACCATGTTCGCGCCTTTTTTGGCAAATACACCAATCACGCGAAATGGGATGTTCTTCACTCGAACAGTCTGACCAATCGGATCGCTACCGGGAAAAAGCCGGGTCACAAGTGTCTGGCCGATCACACAAACCTTGGCCGCCCCTGCAACTTCCGATTCGTTAAAGAATTCGCCGGAAACGACCGGCCAGTTTCGCACCAGCGGATAATCGACGCCGACCCCCTGCATTTCTCCGGGGGTCCAGTTGACGTTACCGCCGATCACCTGGCCACTCGTGGGCACGAACGGCGTGACGGCCTTGACCGATGGGCATTCATCGGCAATGGCGACACCGTCGGCAGCCGTGAGCGTGGGAATCTGACCGGACAAAGCTCCCTCACGTTGTTTACGTCCAGGCAAGACGACGATGACATTGGACCCGAGATTCTGAAATTGTTTCTGAACGAGGGCCGTCGCACCTTGGCCGATGGAAACCATCGTCGTGACAGCGGCGATTCCGATGACAACGCCCAGGACGGTCAACCCGGATCGAAGTTTGTTTTTGCCAAGTTGTCGCAGGGCAAGCAGAACGAGATCGAGCAAATTCATTTTTTCTCACCTTCGTCTTCGTCGCCGAAATCGACTGTGGCACCCTCGGCAACGGGTGTGAGAGAGGTGATTATCCCCGTGACGACCGCATCGCCCTCTTTGAAGTCTCCCTCGAAAAGTTCAGCAAAGCGGGCATCGACGAGGCCAAGCTTAACCGGAACCGCACGCAGTAGGTCACCGTCCGCCACCCAGACCAATCGCCGATTCCGCGCACGAGTCGCCTTGGCCTTGTCCTCGGCGGACAATTTCACGCCACTAGCCAGCGGTGTGACCCCCAGGAGATATTTTTTGTCCTCTTCTCGCACACGATTCAACGGCGGCGAAAAACGCAGCGCGGCCGACGGCACACGGAGGACTTGGGTACGAGTCTCGATCGTGAAGGATAGATTCGCCGTCATGCCGGGCCGAAGTTTGGAGCCGGGATAATTGGCTTCGATAACAACAGGATAGGTCACTACGTTTTGATTCGTGGTCGAGTTATTTCGCACTTGTAATATTCTGCCTTCAAATAGTTCGTTCGGGTAGGCATCGACCGTGAAGCGAACCGGAGCATTACGCTGCATCGCCTGACTTATCTGGCCGACGTCCGCCTCATCGACAGAGGCGTACACGTGCATCAAGCGGTCCATATCTTCGCCGATGGTCAGCATCTCGGGCGTTTGAAAGGCCGACGCGACCGTCTGACCTTGATCGACCTTTTTTTCGATCACGATACCGTTAACCGGCGAAACGATGGTTGTATATCCGAGGTTCACCTCACTGTTGAGCATGTTGGCGACAGCCTGTTCGATCGATTTCTCTGCCAGCTCGAGTTGCGCCTCCAGACTTTCGCGGCCGGCAATGAAGCCGTCGAGTTCATTTTGTGAGACATACTCGCGATTGATCGCCATGAGGTCGCGGGCACGTTTTTCGTTCGCGCGAGCTTGCTTGAGCATGGCCCCGATACGGTTCTTTTCCGCCTTCTGCGAATTGACGGCCGCCTTGTCTCGATCGTTGGCAGCCTTGAGCAATCGCGGATCGATTTCAGCGAGTTTCATCCCTTTTTCGACTTTGCTATTAAAATCGACATGCAACTTGACGATAGGACCAGATACAAACGAACCGACCGTGACCGTCCGAACGGGTTTGACGGTTCCGGTTGAATTGACGACGGTTTCAACTTTGCCACGAGTAATAAGAAGCGTCTGATAGTTGGGTTTGTTAGCTTTCTTGAACCACTCCGTGCCATAATGCCAAACTGCGTAGCTGCTGCCAGCCAATAAAGCCACGATGAACGTCCACTTCAACGCGCTACGCATGATCGAACTCCGGGGTCTATTCTATTATTCTACCCGATGACTCGCGTTGGTGAGCCAAAAACGTCAGTCTTCCGCTCGTCGTGGAATACGAACGGCAAGGTTATCACCGTAGACTGCCCGAAAATCGAGTTCGACAACGTGCATATGACCGACATAACAATGGCAAGTCGCGATCGGGCAAGACGTCGGAGCGGGTAGCGTTTGCCAGCCATCGCGGAACAAATTTCCGATCACCTTGCCGACGAAAAAACACCGTCGCAAGTCGCCTTCATCATCGAGATACACGGCGTGTGAACCAGCCGTACACGGCTGACCGAGACTAGGGAAGATCTGATCGTTAAGATCGAAGTAAGGATCGATGGTACGGATGCGTTGGCGCTCGTGGGAAGTGTAGTACGCACCCTCACGTTTGTAGGCGTTGACCCACAGATAGACATCGGGCGGCAGTCGGCGACGCAGCGCATCCATGGCGTCGAGATTGTCTCGTGTGCCGACGATGCCGACGCTGAATCGGACGCCGGCCGAGCGGAGAGCCTCCCATTTCACGTGTAACGCTTCTAGGCCGAAGGCATCTACCTCTGTCGGGTGATACGTCGTCCACAATGCCAGTTTGTTGACATCGACGGTCGGTAAAAATGAAGCCACGTCCCAGGCCAAGTTCGTCTGGACCGTCACCCGGCGAACGTGCGGTAAGGCCGATAGCCTTCGCACCGCATCGCGCCAGTAAGGCAATACCAGATATTCGGCCTTGGGCGTGATAAAAAATTCGACCGGACGTTGCGACAACCCGGCCACACGCTCGATGATGCGATTGAGCCGAGCCTCGTCATCGCGAAAGGCGTCGGACTCGACACGGATTTCGTTGGCATTCCAGGGGCAATAGTGACAGGTATAATTGCACCATTCCAGACGGGTGCGAAACAGGACCATCAATGTCATGTGTCGTACTCATATTCAGCAATCAGCGAGCGCACGCGAGGCGAGAAAAACAGCCCGCCGACGATGTCCGCATGACGCACGCCGCGCGGCGTTAGCTTGATGTGTTCACCGCGTTCAATCAGTCCTTCCGCTTCGAGAGCGGCGAACTCGCCGGGAAAGGTGTCGGCCTCGTGTGGGGCTAGACCGGCGTACAATAGTCCCTGGATGACATGTCGGCGTTGTTGTTCGTCCGCGTCGAGACGAAAGCCGTGGACGATCCAGTGGTGATCGGCGGCGATGTAGTCGTCAATCACCGTGCGAATATTGCGGGCAACCATGCGCCAGGGCGTCGAATAATGAAGGGCGGTGGTGTACGATCGGGCCCCCGCGCCCAGGCCGAGCATTCCATCACGCTGGCAGCGGTAATCGTCAGCCTCTTCTGCCTTATCACGGCGAAATTGTCTCATGGTCACTTGACGAAAACCCGCGAGTCGAAGCCGATCGACGGCAAGATCGTACATGGACGCGATTTGGTGCGTGGTGGGAGCATCGAGAGACGAGCGTCGGGCTAATCCGGTGAGCGGGCGAATGTAGAGCGGATACAGAAAAAGCCCGTTGGCTGGCGAGTCGATGGCCTGTTGCAACGAATGACGCCACGAAGCAAGCGTCTGGCCAGGTAGGCCATAGATAAGGTCGATGTTGAACCGAGGAAAACCGGCCCGCGCGATGAGATCGATCGCCTCACGATGGGCGATGAAATCGAAACGCCGATTCACGGCTTGTAATTCGTCGAGATCGAATGACTGTACGCCCAGGCTCAGACGTTGAATGCCAAGTTCCGCCAGGGTTTCGACTTTTTCCGCGTCGAGCGTGTCTGGGCTGGCCTCGATACAGCCTTGGGTCCGGCACGGGTCAACACCCAGTAGACGACGCAAATCGCCGAACAGCCGGCGCAGTTCAGCGGCTTCCAGATAAGTCGGAGTACCACCGCCGATGTAGAGACGAGAGAAACCCGAAGGAATAAGGCGGGCGTATACGTCCATTTGCCGGGTCAGAGCGTCGAGATAAGGCCGAATGACAGAACGGTCGGCGGGGACGAGAGTAAACAGATTACAGAACGAACAGCGCTGATTGCAAAATGGCAGATGGACATAGGCAAACAACCGAGAGCGCTCTTCGTCCCTCCAGGCGTCCACAACAGAGACCGGGGGTAGAGGGCGATAGGCTTTTTTGTGCGGGTAGCCATATACGTAGCCGGGATAGGCACAAGCCTCTAATTGGGCCCGCAGCTCAGCGGAGAAAGAACTCGGCATACGGCACCGTTGTCACAACCGGATGGGCCAACCGATGACCGAACCGGCCATCCTCGCCGTAGGCTTCACCGTGGTCACCCATCATCAAACAAAAACAAGGACCGCGTTGACGCATCGCATCGAGCAGAGGAGGCAATTGCGAATCAGCATAACAGAGGGCAGCCGTTTGCGATTCAATAGACTCCGTCGCCGCGCCGCAATAGTGGGCGTGAGGCGGATGAGTCGCGGAGATATTCAAGAATAACAACACTCGTTGCGCCTGTGGCACACCACGCAGCCATTCTAGGGCCGCGGCGACCTGTACGGCAGTCGATTCACGCGCGGCGACGCCCATCATGGGGGACCAGATGGCCTCTTGAAAGAAACCGGGCAATACGCGCCCGAGGGGATTGAGTTGGTTGAAGAAGCCAACGCCCCCCACGCAATAAGTACGGTAACCCAACGCGGCAAAGCCG
>RGDT01000030.1 GCA_009918525.1 Planctomycetia bacterium | reverse complement strand
CGCAGCCAGACAACTTGAGCGGTGGTAGAATAGTTGTAGGCGTATTTCCAAGTTCCCAACTCGCAGGCGCGGACATTGGCCGCAGAGGAGACCCCCAGTCGCTGAGTGTTCTTTAGCTGGTTGGTTGGGTGTTGAGATGATTCCGATTTGACCACAAACGGTAAAAAATTATGCTGTGGCCATAATCAGATAATGGCAAGCAGCGAAATGGGAAATAATTCCTTGACAAAATAGGTAGGTTATTCCGTAGGATGAGAGATACGATGCGTTGGTTTATACCGACCATCTGGCTCTAGCTTGGGTGGCTCTGATAGTACGGCGGTAAGTTGGTGAAACAGAGCCGGAAGCGTCAGCGAAGGCGCTGCGTTATTTACTGTCACGAACGTTTCCGGATCTGATCGTGCGGCGGCAAAACGGGGAAACAGAGAAGACCATCATGAAGAAACCTCAGCGAACCGGTCAGATGGCACGTGTCTGCTTTCTTTTGGCGGGCGTCTTCGGCTTAGCTGTCCACCAAACGGCCAAAGCGGAGCCAATCCCCGATTTTACCGGTTACACACGTGTTGGCTATCCGCCAGACGGTGCGAATGCCACTCAACCGCCCTACGTTGAGGGACTGAAGAAATATGGTCCCGTCGGTGTAACGATCTATTTCACGGTGTTGGATCAAAAAAAAGGATCGCGATCCGGGACCGAGGGCGATCGCTGGGGAACGGGGATTGCCAACTTTGACAAGATGTTTGTCAGCGGATTAAACAGTGACCGCAGCGCACTCGATAAGGACGCTCGTTATCTCTATCTTTTTCAGGTAATTAATGATAGCCGACGGGAATCGTTGGTGAAAAATATTTCGATCCGTTTAACGTCTGAAACGCGATACATCACCAGTTGGGGACACTTTGCCGAACGAACGACAAACGAGAAAGGGCAACCAGTAGTTCGCGGTGTTGGGTTCACGATGGCTATCGATGCCAAGGATGGGAAAGGCAAAGCGATCGTTCGCACCTTGTCCACCGCTCATCCCGGCGTGACCGATCCGCGGTATCGCAGCCCTGCCCCAGCCATCGACGCTCCCCGGCTGTATGGTCTGGGCATGATTCCCCTAGACAACAGTGCGGCTCTGGGCGAAGATGTCGGCCGCCAACCGGATACGGTAATGATCGTGCGTCAGCCTGAAATGGGCGACGTTCCGCAGCGTGGTGATCCCAAGGCGCGCGAACGCCTGCTGGATCGCTGGCGAAACGGTTGGCCTGCCCTTCGACCGGTGTGGATCAAAGACAGCATCCAACCCACCCAACGCTCGACGGTGTTCGGCTTCACGTCGAACTTGCCCCCTACCCTTGTCGAAACAACGGTAGGATCCAGTCCGCGTAACGTCAGTGTACAGCAACGTCCGGCAGGTACTGACGGTAACCGCCAACCTGCGTTGGTCGCAAATGTTCGGGAAACGCCCCCGCAGATCGACTCCAACAGCCTGATCGTTTTCCAGGCTCCAGAGACCGAACCAGCCAAGAAAAGTTCCCCTATGGAGAAAGATACGCCTCTGCCTAGTCGTCTTCCCGGCGACCGAAGGTTACCCGATGCGGAATTGCGAGCTGCCGGCGCATTGTTCTATGAGCGTATTTCCCGTGGAGAAGGGTCCCCTGTGGCGATGGAAGGTATCGGGCCGGACGGCTTCGGGACGAGCGGTATCGTTCCCGCACGCTCTGACCAGCCCACAGGAACGGTACCGACGGCATGCCGTCATCCCGGTCCCGACGATCTGATTCCTGAAGATTTCTTCTGGTGGCCCGATGTTTTCTACCCAATCGGCGACTTGCCCTTGGGACTAGGCGGCTTGCCGATGGTAGGCTTTGGAGCGGGTGTTGTACCCATCACCGGAGCTTATTTTCCGCCCAAAGGGTTTGGCGGTGCCGGCTTCGGTGGCGGTGGCAGTGGTGGCGGCAGTGGCGCGGCTCAGTCCACTCCTACGGGCAACATCACCAACACCGTCAATGTGAATGTCAACGTACGTCAGCAACAGCAACAACAGCAACAACAGCAACAACAGCAACAGCAGCAATCGGTCAGCCCGCCCGGTAACGTCGTGCCGGTCCCTCCGGCATGGTTGCTCGGTCTGCTAGGCTTGCCCGCCCTCCTCTTCCTACGACGAAAGCCGGCCAAAGCGGCCCTTCCCGACACCACCTCCCCCGAACGCCCGGCGCCCTGATCGCCCCACACATCGACCGCCGCGAGGAGGTACTCCCCCCTTCTTGCGGCGGTTTTCTTTCGTCCGGCGGTTTCCCCTCCAATCCTATGCCATCCTTCATAAGGAACTTCCACAACATCCCACCTAGGGCGAAATCATGGCACCCTTGTCCCGTAGGCGACCGGCGATCCGTTTCCTCCTAGCGCTGGGGCTGTCTCTTCTCGTCCTCGTGCTTCTCGTCCTTGCCTTCCATCGGCACCAGCTCCAACGCCACGCACTGCACTACCTCTCTCAAGCCCATCAAGCTGAACAACAAAACAACGTGCCCCGCCAGATGACCGCACTAAGTCACGCCCTGGAATTCGCTCCCAACGACCACTCTACCCGTAGCCGCTATGGCCTGCTGTTGGCCCAGCAGGCTCATTCCAGCCGTAGCCGACGCTTTGCCCTTTCGACATTACAAACAGCGATTCGCGGCAATACAGCTCTCGCGTCGGCACGTTTCACCGCCGCACAACTGGCCCTTCAATTGGACGATGCCCCCGAAGCGCTACGACTTCTATCGCCCCTGTTAGCCTCGGACGATACCAGCGACGCCGAAACGCACGAACTACACGCCGGCATCTTAACCAAACTCCAGCGAGAGGAAGACGCCGCCCGCGCCCTGCAATCCGCCCTGGCACTCGATCCGCAACGAGTCGCCGCCGCCGAAACGCTGGCCCGGTTGTACCGCGACAACCTGCGCCGACCACGTCGGGCCGATGAAGTTCTTGACCATCTCGTAAACCGCTCCTCATCCCCTGCTTCGGCCCTGCTCACCCGTGCCCGCTTTCGTCTCGCCGACGGCCGTACCGACGAAGCGGCGGCCGACCTGGAGCGAGCGGCTCAACTTGATCCCCATCATCTCCTCGTTCACGTTGCCGGGGCCGAACTCGCCGAACAACGGGGGAACCTGGTCGCGGCGTTGGTCCGGTGGAAAACAGCCATCAAGCTGGCTCCTGAACGTCCCGAATTGGCTCTGGGACTAGCTCGCGCTCTGCGAGAGTGCGGCCAATCGGCCGAGGCCGGCACTGTCCTTGACGATGCGTACCAACGCCTGCCCGATCATCCGGCCTTGGTGCTGGCGTTAGCCGAGGTTTGTTGCGACCAACATCGACTGGACAAGGCGGAACTGCTACGGAAACGTCTACCCCGAGAGGCGGAGGCGGCTTCGCTCTACCTCACGGGGCTGATCCAACAACGCGAAGGCATGACACTCGAAGCAGCCAGCACGCTGATCGAGGCAGTGAAAAAGCGAACCCTTCCGCCCGACATCGAAGCGAAGGCATTACTGGCGTTGTGCGAAATCTACCGCACGGCTCACGCGCACGAAGACCGTCTCTTGGCCGCCCGCCTTGCACGCCAACAGGCTGACGGACCTTTTACCCGATATGCTCACGGTGCGGCCGCGCTAGAAGCCGGGATGATCGATGAAGCACTGGAAGCGTTACGAGCAGCAGCCCAATCACCGCGAGCGCCGGCAGGAATATCGCTTCTGTTGGCTCGCGCCTTGCTCGAAAGCCGCGCCGCCGTACCGGAGTGGCAACGGTCGTGGGGCGAATGCGAGCAAATGCTAACAGCCGCCGAGAAAGAAACGAGCACCGCCGCCGAAGCGGTTATACTACGGGCAAAAATGCTGGAGATGCGAGACCGTTTCGATGACGCTCTAGCGACTCTTCGCGAGTTTGTTCGGCTACGCCCTCGTCGCCTCGACGGATGGTTGGCCCTGGTTGCCTTCCTGAAACGGCGATTGGACCCGGAAACGTCGGCGACGGCTTCAGCAATTCGCGAGGCTTTGCAGCAAGCCGATCACCATCTCATGGATAATCCCGATTGGTTATTGATGCGTGCCTGCGGGGCATCTCACGGCCCGGAGTTACAACGCCGATTGACGGCTATTGCCTCCCTGCCGATAGAATTGCGTGACCGCGTCGAAATTGCCCTGGCGATGCGCTGGGCCGAGCGGCGACAGTTTGCCAACGTCGAACCATTATGCGAGGTACTCCTGCGCCGCCGTCCCCAGGATGCACAGGTGCGGTTCTTACTCATCGAATCGCAAGTCGCTCGTGGCAAGGATGCCGAAGCGGTGCAACAAATCGCCGACCTGCGCCGCCGCGAGGGCGAAAACGGCATCTGGTGGCGTTGCGCCGAAGCGTTACGGCTCCTACGGGACGACCCCGAAACGGCTCGGCGATGGGCTGCAGCCGCTCGGGATCTACACCCGACAGCCTCACGCCCCGCTTTGTTGCTGGCCCGACTGGCGGAAAATGACGACAATACCACAGCGGCACTGACACACTACTTGGACGCCGTCGAGCGGGGCGACTGGTCGGAATTCACACTCGGGCGCGCCGTTTGGTTCCTGACAGCAGCGAACCGCTATACCGATGCCGACCGATTGATCGAACGCGCGCAACGTCGCGGCGTGACGTTGTCGTCGGAGGGGGGGCTGTTCAGAGCCGGAAGCGTTAGCGACGCCGCTGTTGCCGTCTCTCAGGGTTGCGGCTCTGCTGCGATGATCGCGGCTCAGGCCGGTCGGCCCCAACGAGCACGCGAATTGGCACTGCGGGCGGTGGGTGTTCGTCCGCGAAAGGTGCGCGACCTGGTCTGGCTGGCCCGTGTGTTGGAGACAGCGGGACTAATCAGCGAAGCGGAAACCGCTCTGCGTCGTGCGATTGAGCTGGCTCCTGATGCTCTGGAATCTCATTTAGCGCTGATTCGCTTGCTGAGGGCTGATCGTCGCCCCGATGCTGCCCGTCGGAGTGTCGTTGCCCTGCTCGCGACGATACCGCCCGAGCATCGTTTGCTGACCGAGGCACTGGCTGCTGAGGCCGAGGGGCGGCTGTCCGATGCCGTGGCCGCGCTGCAACGTCGATTGCGCGAGCGGCCGGGCGACCCTGAGGCGATGCGACGACTGACCGAGTATTATCTTCGGCTCCATCGTCTGCCGGAAGCCGAAGCATTGTTGCGCGAGTTACTGGGCAAAGGAGGCAGCGCCCAACCCGAAGAGCATGCGAGGCTAAGGCGACGGCTGGCCTTAGCAATTGCCTCGCCGGATCGGATCGACGAGGCGTTAGGGTGGTTGACGCTCAATCGACAGGAAGACGGCGAGACACGAGCCGACCGCCGAGTAGAGGCGTTAATCCGCGGCAACCAACCCAAAGAACGCGCTTCAGCCGTTAAAGAATTGCTCGCGATGACGGGTAAGGCCGACGCGGTCGAGCGTTTCCAACTGGCTGGCATGCTCGAAGCGGCCGGGGACTGGCCCCGAGCAGAAGCTGTTCTGCGAGAACTAGCCAGTGAAGACGCCGATAATCCGATCTACCCTGCAGCCCTGGCCGCCGGCCTAGAGCGAAACCACAAACGAGCCGAAGCAGCACAATGGTTGCAACGGTTCAAGGAAATACAGAGCCGCGGCGATGGGAAATAGGGCAAGCAGAGCCGGAAGCGTAAGCGACGGTTAATGGCGCAGGCCCATCATTACCATTTCCGGCTCTGATCGGGCCTGCTTAGAACGCGATCATCACTTCCAGACTTCAACCGATGAACCGAAAATCCCCAGCGGTGAAGCCTGTCAACAAATCAATCGACGAAGAGAACGTCGGTGTCGGAGCATTAACGCGAACACTGCCGCGGTTCCCGGCACCGTTGACCCGCAGCCCGAAGGCTGTTCCGTTATTGTCGGTCTGCACGCCCGTCAGCAGCACCGTGCCGAATTTGTTCGCCACCACTTCGCTACCGCGATAGGCCAAGGTCTGTGCCAGACCGCCGGTGTACACTTGAGTGGTTTTGAAACTCGATAATGTGTAGGCACCGTTAAAGGTACCAGCCACTGTGAAATTGCTAGTCGGCGTGTAGCCCACATAGAGCCTACTGCCTTGGAATCGGCCAACGGTAAACGACGTGACATTGCCCGCCTGCACGTTGAACGTGGACGCATCAACGGTACCGGCAATCGTTACCGTGCCGAGACCGGTCTGAGACGTTCCGAAAGAACCCGTCAGAATAACCGAGCTGTTGCGGAACCAGCCTGGCTTGGCCGCTGTGCCGACCGTCATCGTCCCCAAGCTGACGGCTCGTAAATTCAGCGAGTCAACGCGATCGGCCGTCAACGCGGTGATTCGTCCTGCGGAGTTGATCGAAAGCTGGCTGATACCTCCTGCGACCGTCAATCCGGCGATGTCGCCGAGTTGATTCGGATACTCGCCGGACCCCGTTGTGGTACCGATTTGTTGGCTGAAGAGTCCCATTTGAGCAGTCAAATTGCCAATCTTGCCGCGAATGTCCCAGGGGGTTGATATGATTGAAAACTCTGTGGGACTTGTATAGTTGCCGACAACAACACCGGCAATGGTAGCGCTACCCAGAGCCAACGCCGAGCTGGAACCAGCATCGAGAATGAGACGAAGTCCCACCACGGCCCCTGTGGCAGCGGTGGTGGTGTTGGCAACAGAGCTAAAGGTACCGATCGAACCAGCCCGCACAACGGTAGCCGAGTCTGAGTAACCGTTCCCATCGCCGACGCCGCCGATGTTTAAGGTCGTTATACGGCCTACAGAGTTTAGGTTAACAGCATAAAGCGTGCCGGTAGTACTAACCGTAGTGATGTCGCCTAGTTGATTGGGGAACTGCCCAGCGGTTGCAGTGTTACCGAGCGTGAAATTGCTCCAATTCCCTTTAACGGTAAACGAACCGATCTTGCCACGAATGTCCCAGGTGGTAGGCGTCGAGGTTCCACCGCCCGTTATAGGGTCATAGAGGTAGAAGTTGCCGTTGAATGTCCCAGCGAAAGAGGCCGTACTCAAGGCGAGATTGGTCCGGGATCCAGCATCAAGGGTGAGGCTGAAACCGTTATCGACAGCACCAGTCGATCCATTGGCGGGATTGGCGACCGTGCTGAGAGTGCCGATGGTTTTGGCCTTCACGGTTGTGGGTAAATCAAGGCTAGAGGTGAAGCCCCCCGCCGTGAGTGTGGTTATGCGTCCGACCGAATTAATGATCAGGGAATTAGCGACCCCGGATACCTTGAAGGAGGAAATATCGCCCAATTTATTGGTGTTGATCGCCACGCTGTCAGAGGTGCCGATGGTCGCGTTGTAAAGCCCTCCCGCTACACTCACGGTGCCAATCTTGCCCCGAATGTCCCAGATTGAACCACTCATGCTTCCAATAGTGGCTGTAGACAATGCGGTCGCAGAATCAGAGGTTGGTGTGAGGATCAAGGTGCCCGACAAGTTACCTCCAACCTTGAGAGTGGTGATACTACTGGCACCAACAACCCCACCCAGGTTGCCGGACACGTCCAAGGTGGTAATGCGACTGCCCAGGCTAATGTTGTAGAGTGATTCACCTTTGACTAGCGTTGTAAGATCGCTGGCTGTGCCGGCTGCGGTCAGTCCCGCGTAAGAGGTGGTACCGATGGTCAGCGACTTGAGCACACCGGTGATGTTGGCGGATCCGATGAGGTCGATCGTTGGCGCGGTGATTGCACCAATCGCACCGTTCACGCGCAACTGGCCAACGATCAAACGTTCAGAGCCGCCATTGGGATTGACCGTGATGGAAAGCGCATGAGATAGCGTCGAATTCCGGACAACCACATCGATTCCATCGCCCTGATTGAGTACAACCAGTTTGCCGGTGGTTGGTCCCGTCAGCTTGACCGTGTAGACACTACCGTTACTCAACGCACCGACGACTGTGGATGCCCCAGCCTCAATTTGAGTGATTTGCAGATTATTCTCACCGTAGTTGAAGCGGAAAGCATCGTTGCCAACAACGAATTGGCCACCGTTAAAATAGTTTTGGAATTGGCCTGACAACACGGAACCTTGAAGGAGTGTTTGCGAAACAGGCCCCGGAGGTGTACCTTTAATTTCTAAGAAGACAGTATTCTCAGAAATCTCAACCGCGCCCGAGGCAATTACGCGGTCCGTTCCGGCAGAACCGGCATCAAGCAACAGGCGACTACCAGGCATGAACGTGATTTTTCCAGAATCTAAAGGCTCACTGGTACCGACAATATTGAATGTTGAAAACGAACCGCTAGAGCCACCGGGAGATAAGTCTGCTCCCGATTGGAGAATCAGTTCACCAACAGTTAGTGTCCCGCTCATCGCCAGGGTAGCATTTGAAGCCCCGCCTTGGACCAACACTTTGGCCTGGCCTGCGTCTACATTCCGGGCACCAAAATCAGCAGTACCACCTTTGAATGTGATTTGGTAATTGACTACATCGATTGATATCGACAGATCAGAGTTCGTCGTCACATTTCCATCAAAGCTAACATATGTTTCGGTGGTAATGCTTGGCACGTTGAAAAGAATCGCGATAGATCCGGTCACATCCAAAAATCGAATAGGCTGCGAAAAGCCAATTGCCCCTTCGAACCTTGCTATACCACTCACAAGATTTAGACCGGCTGTACCGAGTTCGGTCGATGAGTTGATCGTACCATTGAAGGTAACCGCCCCAAGAAATGTGTCGGATCGTCTCGTGTTAATTGATACATTCATCGAACCGGCGTCGAGGCTCGTCGCCCCATTCAAAGTCAACGTGCCACCCAACAAATTCACATTTCCCAACAGCGAAAGATTGGTTGACGTCATCGTGAAATTGCCAGTGATACCCGAAACATCATGAAGCGAGATAGCGGCTCCCTTAGCGGTCGTTTCCGCAACGACATCGTCCAGATCGCGTAGCGTTCCATCGATCGTTAATCCAGAAGATGCACTCAAGATTAAATCAAGATGGTCGCGACTGTTCAGATCACTATCGCCCAATGGAACGCCCAACGTCATCGTGTTTTTGGCGACTAAACGCAATACCCGCGTCCCCACAATCCCATTAAAATCGAGCGGACCGGTACCCCAAGTGATGTCGCCGGCCTCGGTGCCACTACTACCCGTGTTGATAACCACATCATTGCCGGCAGCCAGTTCCGCATAGATGTCACTGACCTGTAAAACCGCACTGCTAGCCGAGGGTGAGAAGGTCGTGACACCCGAGACCGTTTGTTTGCCCATGTTCAGGGTTGCGTCCAATCCGCTGATCAACAGATCGTACGCCGGGACCACACGATCCTCAAGCGACTCGATACGCAGAGGCCGAAAATTTCGCTTGCGGATGAGATACTGCTCGCGACGAAACATGCTCCATCTCCTGTAGTGGGGTCAATCTAGATCGGCAAAGTCGTCGGATGCTTCAGTGATTATTTGTGTTCAGAAGAATCAAAATCGCCAGGCACACAAAAATATGCAGATTGCGTCATCAACAGCAACCTGCACAATCACTTGAAAGGACTTTAATAATTTAGCGATTTTAACATCAGGGGGCAACCCAAGAAGATTACCATTCTATGCTATCTATGTAATCCGAATATCGCTATTTGGAAGAAAGCTCCTTCACCCGAATGTTACGATACCGTACAAACTCTTTCGTGAAATCTCCACCCCCGTGGACCTGTAACGCAATCCCGCCCTTGTCCATGCGTTTTACCTTGTCCTGATATTCCATGAACTTGACGCCCTTGATCCACGTCGTAATCTTCGCTGGGTTCCCCTCGATCCGCGCCCTTAGTTCGTTCCACTCGCCGTGTTTCCAAAAACTCGCCCACTTCTCCGGCGTGATCGGCAACGCGAAATCCACCTTCTCCGGCTTGATGTCCGTCACTTCCTTGAGGAAACTAAAATTGCGAACGTGATAACCCGGGCTTAGTCCCTCGCCGTAAACCCCCATCAAATTGCCGTTGGCGTGGTAATCGATCATCGCCTGATGGGCTTGACCTTTGTCGTTACTGCGTAGAAACAGGCCACTGTCAGGGCCGTAATCGTTCTTCATCTCCAACACGACCTCAAAATCACTAAATTCCTTCTCGGTGATTACGATGCCGCCATTGCCTTTAATGTCTTGGGTGCCGGTAATCGCTCCGTCAACGACTTCCCACTTGCCACCGCTCATGTTTTTGCTGGCACGGCTGTGCCCGGATTTGGCACTAACCTTCCAACCCTTGAGCGTCTTGCCGTCAAAGATGCTCACGAAGCCGTCGTCTTTCTTGTCCTCGGCTCGTGCCGGAATCATGGCCAAAATCAGGGCGACCGGAATCAGGTAACGCATGGATGTACCTCCAGGAGAGAAGCCTTCGTCGGCAAGATAGGGATTTTGCTTGCCCCTAGCCATCCGTCAGGCTAATTTGCAGCCCAGAGGAGACTTGACCCTATGCTTGCAACTCTCTTGCTCTGTTGCCTTCCCGCTGCTGAACTCCGTGAAGAACTACCAAAACTTGCGGCCAATCTGGCACGCCCCGATGCCTTCAATAAGGAAGCCGCTCGCATTCGTACCGCCCTTTATGACACCAATCGTCTCGTTCCAGGAACCTGGAAAGCGTTTCGCGACGGTAAACTCGATATCAAGGCCGCTCTTACCACTGTCACAGGTTTGCCGGCCAATCGGCCCACGACCAAAATCGTTCCGACCGTTCGCCGCACACTCGAAGGCGACGGCACCATCGTGCGAATGATTACCTTCCCTACCGAAACGGGTTTGACGGTGACGGCTAACTTGTATGGTCCCACCAAACCACGCGACGGAATGCCGGGACTGATCCTTGTTCACAGCCATCACAACCCCAAGACCGAAGGCGAGCTACAGGACATGGGCCAGATGTGGGCCAAAGCGGGTTGCTATGTCGTGGCGTTGGATTTGCTCGGCCACGGCGAGCGTCGCCAACATCCATTCGTGACGGAGAAAGACTATCCGCAAGAATTTCGCCGATCACGTCAAGATTACTACTTCCGGCACAACGTCGCGATCCAGTTACAGACGGTCGGCGCGACCTTGATGGGTTGGATGGTTGCTGACATCTCGGCCGCTGTCAGCGTGTTGCAGAGCTTGCCAGGCATCGACCCGCAGAAAATCGCAGTTCTTGGCTCCGTAGCGGGAGGCGGCGATCCCGCCGCCGTGGCCGCTGCGATGGACGACCGCATCAAGGCGGCAGTGGTTTTCAATTTCGGAGGCCCGCAACCGGAGACACGTTATCCGTTGCCCGATGATGCCGAAACCACCTTCAACTACGTCGGCGGTGGAAGCTGGGAGACGACTCGTAACCTCGCTTTGTCGGCCAAGTTGGGAGCGTTGCCTTTGGTTATCGTCGGGTCCATCGCGCCGCGTCGGCTCGTGTATAGCCACGAGTTCGCCTGGGACCAAAAACGCGATCCGGTGTGGCGACGACTCTTGGAGGCGTGGACCGAGGCCAAGGTGCCGGGACATCTGAAAGCGACCTTCGGAACCGGACAACTGTCCGGACGTCCGCCCGAGGCGAGCCACTGCAACAACATCGGCCCCGTCCATCGCAAAGGCATTCACGCCGCATTCAAAGAGTGGTGGGGCATCGAAGTCGTAGAACCTACCGAACGCAAGCGACAGACTGCAAGCGAGCTGTGGTGCCTGGGTCCCAAAGAAACGCTCACCCCAGCCCGCGAGGCGGCGCGTCGTCTCGTTAAGGATGGGCCGGCTGATCGCCCTGCTTTACGTGCGGCCTGGGCCACGGCTCTGGGCGGAACCGAATTACCCAAGGCCGAGCCGTTGGCGTGGACGAAGAACGGCCCAGCGCTAGTGTCCGGCCCGATCACGCTGTTGTTGCCGGAAGGTAAAGGCCGCTTTCCGCTTACTGTGTTGTTCGGCCAAGGAGGCGCGAAAGAACTGTTGACGAAACGCGCCGTCGAGGTGGCAGCACTGGTCGCGAAAGGCGAAGCCGTCGCTGTGGTCGATCTGGGTGGAACCGCCGACCTCTCGCCGAGCGATCGTGGCCGTGCGAGTGGGGCGACGAGTGTGGCCGCGTCGGCGTTGATGATCGGTCGTCCGCTGTTGGGCGAGCGATTGCGGGCACTGCGGCTGGCCCTCGCCGGGCTGCGGGATCGGACCGAGATCGACCCCGCCAAGATTCGACTATGGGGGGAAAGCACACGCCGCGCTAATGCCGAGCCTCCCGTGGTTCCCCTGGACCTGGAGCAACCGCCGCACGCTGAACCGCTGGGCGCACATGTGGCCCTTTTGGCAGCGTTGTTCGAGGAAGGTATCGTCGAAGTGCGAACCCGGGGCGGCCTCGTGACCTGGCTGTCACTGTTGGATTCACCGGCCGTCTACTACCCCTACGACAACGTCGTGCCTGGTGCAGCGATCGCGGGAGATTGGCCAAGTGTGTGCGCTGCTGTGGGCATACCGGTTCGTCTGGAGTCTCTGGTGGATGGTCGGAATCGCGCGGTGCCGCTCGACGTGGCGAAAAAAGCCTACGCCAACGCGAAGAATACGACCGTCAGCGATTAAGGATGATCAACGCATGGTGATGGCCAATACAGCAAGCAGCACGATCAGCCCGGCAATGATGCTAATCGCGGTGATAACCGCGATCTGTAATTGATTGTTGGGCTGACGATCGCGCGTGAAATGGTGGCTTGACAACGATTGTCCCCAAGGGGTGTCGTCCATCGCGGAAGCCATTGTGCGCGAGATGGCCATTAAATCCTCGTCGGAGCGCTCCAGCGGTACTTCCGAATCACTTAGACCAGAAGCCGATCCCGGGGAAGGTGGAATGGAATCCGTACTGCTGGCGGATGTCTTCACTGCTTGCCACGGAGTCGGGCCGCTCACCGCGTAGGGCTGAAGCGCGTCGGCCACTTCGCCGGGCGTCTGGAAGCGGTTCTCGGGTGCCTTGGCGATCATCTTTTCTAGGATCACTAACACCGGCGGGGGTACGTCCTGACGAAACTTCGGTATTGCCATAGGCCGTTCGGTGTTATGGCGAATGAGTTTTTCCAACGTGGTACCACCGGGAAAAGGGACCTGCCCCGTCAGAAGGAAGTAGAAAGTACAACCCAGAGAATAGATGTCGGAGCGGATGTCGGTCTGGTGAAGGGAACGCGATTGCTCGGGTGAAAGGTAATCGGGCGTACCCATGACCGAGTTCGCCCGTGTCTCAATGGTGCCGGGAGAGGTGTTGGCCTGGTAAAGTGGATTATCGTCGCTCGGTGCGGCAAGCCGAGCTAGACCGAAATCGCTGACCTTGACCAGCCCAGGAGAACTATCGCCGTCCTGTCCGCGACGCTGAACAAGAATATTGGCCGGCTTGATGTCTCGATGAACCATGCCCCGTTGGTGAGCATATTGCAGCCCCGATGCCGCCTGGCGAATGTAATCGCAGGCCAATCCAGGGGTGAGGGGCCCCTGCCGACGAACGAGCTGATCGAGATTCGGCCCGTCCACAAACTCCAACACCAGGTAATAGCGTCCGGCGGCTTCGTTGGCATCGAACGCGGTGACAATGTGTGGGTGAACCAGTTGGCCGACCGCGCGTACTTCACGCAGGAACAATTGCACGGCCCGTTCGGTCTTGAGCAACTCAGGCGCCAGCACTTTCAATGCTACCAGCCGACCCATCGTGCGATGCTCGGCTTTGTAAACCCGGCCCATGCCACCGCGGCCAAGCTGATCGAGAATACGGTAAGGCCCCAATTGAAACCCGGCGGTGCGACCCATCAAAAGGCGATCCGCCTGAAAGCGCGTCAGGACGCCCTGTTCGACCAACGCTCGCGCCAAAGATCGGCCGTCGGATTTATCCGTAAAGCGCGAACGAATACCGGCTATCTGCTCTTCCGTAACCAGACCACTCTGGCTAAGGAAGGACAAAAAGGTATCGCGGTCGGCGGTCGGCAAAACCATGGGGCTTTCGTCCTGAATAGGATAATCAGCAGAATATCAACTATTATCATACTCGAACACGAGACGTCTGGGCGAAAAAATCTCAAAAAAGAGATAAAATAACTGACACGAGATTCATTTGCTGTTTATTTCATGAGCTTTCTCATACATAAATTTCAAGAGACAGGAAGTGATCAGGTTCCGTCCGGTACGTCTGTGCGGCGCGGCGCAAGGTGTGTACACGGTCGGAGTGCCACTCTTGCTCAAGTTGCGGCATCGAGTCGTGATAGGGAAACGAGACGAGGTGATCCTTACGTATCATCATGGCACGTACTTTGCGGATACGGTCCTCGCCAACAACCTCGCAAGTCAGAAAGATCAAGTAGGTCACAGGGCGCAGGTTCTCGCAGGCATCGAAGCGCACCAGACCTTGAACGAACCGCTCTGAGACGGCGTTGAGAACGAAATTGAGCAGATACCAACGATCTTCCTTTGAAATGGGCAGAATCGGGTTCTCGGGCGTCGTGCGTTGCGAAGCTCGGCGTATCTTCTCCACAGCAATCGGATTCAGGAATACCTCTTCCAGCGAACGCTCAAAGATCGTGCGAATCTTCAACAAGCCATCTGTGAGACTGTTCAAACTCACGATGATTCGACCGAGAAACTCTTTTTTCTTCCAACTCTGTCGGGCCTGATACCAACCCCAATAGCGACCGACCAGAAACGACAACAGTGTGGTAAAGAAGAAAATGACAATCGATACGACAATGCGCCGATAGGTCTCCGGGTCGTTCAGGAATGAGAACGTCATACGTTATCCCCCCATTTACTGGGGATTTCGTCCCCTTCTCCAGTTTTCGCAAATTTTAGTAGTGCGATAGAAGAATTGCCGAAAATGCGCCTCAACAGAACTACGCAGCGAGATTAGATCAGCAGCATCTCGGATGAAAGGGTGAGCGACGGGGTTTGAACCCGCGACCACCAGATCCACAATCTGGCGCTCTACCTACTGAGCTACGCCCACCATCTACTATTATCATAACCGATTCATCGCCGACGGCAAGAGATTTTGCCCCTTGACCCTTGTTTCTCCCTATCATGCCAACGTCGCCGTCTCTTTTAGGAGTCTCTCCGATGCGTTTGGCTCTCTCATTGTTCGCCGCTGTCGTCTGCTGTGCCTTCGCCGATGATGCCGACCCGGCCGATCCCAAGATCAAGCCCCGCGAAATCATGGTGGCCGGAGCCGGAAAACTCGGCGGAAAACCCACCGAGAACAAATACACCACCGCTGCCGATCTCGCTACCGCATACGGCAAAGACGTTGCCGATGCCGTCGCCAAAGAAGTCGATTTCAAGAAAGAATATGTTGTTGTTTTCTCGTGGTCCGGTTCCGGAGGCGATCGCATCACCCTCAGTTCCGAAGGGAAAAAGGCTACCTTCTCGAAGAACCGCGGCCTAACTCGCGACCTGCGCTCCCACTTTAAGGTCTTCGCCCTTCCCAAAGGCTTCACCTACGAGTCGAAGTGACAAAAAAGCTCGCGGCCGAGCAACAGCTTTGCGCCGCGAGCTTTGTCAGGAACTCACCGAACCTGTGTCGGCGACACCATCGCTCCAATCACTCCTTGGGAATCTGGTTTAGCGTGTAATACGCTTCCGTGTGCAATAGTCCTTCGCTGTCCTTGCTCTTGACGCCTTTGCTCGTCAGTTCGTGGATATTGCCCTCCACGATTCCCTTCACCTCCAGACGCACGCTCAGACCGTCGGGGCTGACCGTTGCTTTTGTCACCTCCGGCGTCGTGCGATCGACCACCGGCGAACCGTAGGCACCCTGGTAAATGTAGGTGTAGCACGACATTGCGTAACTCTTTGGATCGCCCGCCGTCGCCGCGTCGGCCGGCTTCGTGAACACCAACTCGAAACCGTCCGGCTTGGCCCGCATTTCCTTGATCTCGAACGGCACTTTGCCCGTCCATGTCAATCGCTCAACCGCGAACGGCTTCGGCCCACGAGACCCCCAACCACGATTCGTGCTGCCCACAAACATCGAGCCGTCCTTACCCTGACGCACCGGCACCACGCCCGAGCCGAAACCCGCTTTGAACGGGAAGCACACCCCTTGATACCGGCCGTTGACCTTTTCGATGAAACAACGCATCAGAGTGCTGTGCGTTTGATCGCCAACGAACAATTGCTTGGCGAACGGGCCGAACTTGCCCTCCGATAGATCGCACTCAACCCCGCTAGCCGACTGGCCCATGATGCCGTAGGGGAAGCTGACCACCGGCGGAATCAGTTGCGGGATTCGCTTGGCCTCCGTGACGATTCGGCTACCCGACTTCGGCACCATCGGAGCCGCTCCTAGATATTGTGCGGCCGGGTCGGTGTACCACTTGAAGCTGTCCGGATGGCCTACGAAGCCGCCTTCCTTGACGTGCTTGAGGTGGCATGTCCCGTTCCATGGTCCCTGGTTGTCGGTGTAGAACACTTCGCCCTCGGCGTTCATGCCGATGCCGCCAGGAGAGCGCACACCGCTCGTGGTGGGTACAAACTTGCCGTCCTTGGTGACTTTGCCCGCCCAGCCTCGGAATTTGCTGCTGCTGTTGAACGAACCCGTCAGACACAGGGTAATCCAGATATTCCCGTCCTTGTCGAAACGCGAACCGAAAGCGTATTCGTGATAGTCGCCGTTGATTTCCCAACCGTCGGTGATGCACTCAAAGGTATCCGCCTTGCCGGTACCTTTGCTGTCCTTGATTCGAGTGACATCCGGACGCTGTGTGACGTACAACCATCCATCCTTCCACGAGAGGCCGAGGACTTCGTGCAGGCCGTGGGCAAAGCGAGTCCACTTGGCATTCTTGGGGTCCGTATCGTAGGCGTTTTCAAGCATCCAGATTTCGCCGCGACGTGTACCGACAGCGACCCGGCCATCAGGTAGGACTTCGATAGCTCCGCCTTCAACGACCGCACCTTCCGGTGGAGTGAACGTCAAAATCTTGTAATATTCTTCTTCCCCGGCTGATTTGACGGGGCCTTTTTTCTTCTGAGCTGAGGCCAGCTCCAACGGGAGGAACAGGGCCGTGAGAAGCAAGCCGGCGAGCGAGAAGCGGATCGTTTTCATAATGGCTCTCAGGTATGAATTTAAGCATCACGATCCGCCGACTAACGCCGGCGGACCTAGCGAGTTCGATTTCAACTACCAAACGTACTCGACCGCGAAGGTTGCTTTGCCGTCCTTGAACGACACGGGGACAATCAATTCATCCTTCCCCGCCGACTTGCGGACGCGGGCCGAGGTCGCCTTGATGGTCCAGGTACCGTCCACCTTGAACGCGCCGTCGCCGACCGGTTCGATCTTGTTGCTGACAGCCGCACGATAGGTGATTTCCTGCGTTCCTGCCGGAGCGGTGAGGGAGAACGTCCGCTTTAACGACGTTGCCTTGCCCTTCACTTCGGGCAACGGCAAGTCTTGGACTTCGATTTCTCCCAACGCATAGCGGAAGGTCGGACGCTCTTTGTCGTCCAAGGTGTAGCCCCGGAATCGCCAACCCAGCTTCCGTACGTCGTCGGTCGGCCAGACTTCCTCGACTGACTTTAATACGGCGAACGGCACACCGCTATGCAGACGCACGATGTTATCCCCCGCCGGCGGTTCATAGCCGACGCCGCGATCGGTCCAGTGCCGACCCGCGTTCATGAAATCGCCTTGCCAGATCATCGCCAGACGTAATCCGTTGGCATCAAAGGCCAGGTGCATTTTCTCAGGATAACCGACCGCAATAGCACGCGCCCCAGCTCCTTCGATGAAATTGCGGTAGAGGATTGCTGTCGTAGTGGGAACGAGCGGGATGTATTTGCCGCCGGTCATACCTGCCGGCGCTTGTGCCGTCGCACCGTCTTTGAGGTAGATCCACAGGGCTTCAATCTGTTGCACGGCCGTACCGTCCAGCACGTCGGGCAAAACGCTCTTGCCCAGGACGAACGAAGCGGGCATTCGCGTACCGGGCCGAACCGCCTGCGGATTGGCAATATAGGCGTGGAACCAATCTCGCTCCAACCGCTGCGGCATTAAGGTCATGTCGATACCCTGCACGCCCTCTGCCTTTTTTCCGTTGAAGGTGTGGCACTTGATGCAGCCGAACGCGGTGCCGCCACTGAGGTAACGAGCCTGCGACTTGACCTTGCCGATCGGGTCAGCGAATTTGACCTCGGCGATGGCCGGTAGCTTGTCCGACTCCTTCAAGGCTGCCACGAACGGCGCTGGAACCGCTCCACCGAAGCCTGGCATCCGCGTGTGCATATACGGACGATGATGCGCACCGTTGTTTAGAATCTGGTTGAGGTAATCGGCCTGAAGTTTGGCACCGGCCCCATCCAGCGGCGGCGGTAGACGTCCTTCATCGCCCATTTCCGGCTGAACCGTCTGGAACGCTTTGTCTAGATCGGGCTGCACTCCGCCGACCTTATCCCGAGCATGGCAAGCGTAGCAGTTGAAGACCGTCATCGTCTCGGCAATGACTTCCTTGCTCGCTTTGACTTCGGGCAACGCCTTAATCGCCGACGCCAATGCTTTCTTCTGAGCATCGCTCAGGCCGTACACCGGAACGCCCATGCCCGGCCGATCGCTCAGGCAGCCTTTGCCCTCGCTCAGTTTGACTAGCGCTTCGCCCTTGCGGCCCGACTCGATTGGTTTGCCCTTCACTGCCAGAGTGTGGCAACTAGCGCACCCCGCCGAGGCGAAGACGCCCTTACCCTTTTCGACTAGTGCCGGGTCGATCGTTATGTCATCGCCTTCGATTCCCTTGGCAACGGTGGACTTGCCGACGGTGTCCTTGGTTGCCGACAAGAGGTCGCCTAACGGACGGTTCTTGACGCCGGGGCCGTTGATCGTGGCCGTCAATTCGGCTCCGCCCCCACCCTGGAAGAACTCGATACGGGCGCTATGAACGCCAACCTTCAGTTCCGTTTCGCCGCGTTTGGCGACGGGAGCGTGGATGAGGTCGTTATCCACGACCAATTTACCGTCGATGTAGAGTTTCGAGCCATCATCACTATTGAGAACGAAGGAGTATTTGCCTTCTTTCTTGATCTCGAAATAGCCTTCAAATATTACGGCATAGTCACTATCGCGGGTGGCGACGGCGAGTTCGATGCCGGACGCGACTCCCTCACCGGCCGGGGTGAGCTTGCTGAAATCGGGCAAACGGTCCCAGGAACCTTGATAATACTTGTATCCTGTCGTGCCGGTGCCTCCCTGTACACCCATTTTTTGCCCTTGGAGGAGATAGCTGGCCACGTCCGCCGCCATCTTATCGTCGAGGAGTTTGGGCATTCGACCAGAGGGCCGCGTGTGGGCAGGATTTTGCAGAAACTTGGTCAGGCCCGGCAGCGTATACTTGCTGACCAGGTCGCCCAGAGGCACCGATGACGGCAAGAGCGTCCCTTCTTTACCGGACGCATCACGCGGGCCGTGGCAGGCGACGCAGCCGACCTTGCCGTACAGATCGCGACCGGCGGCGGCGCCCTTGGCACGGTCGTGCTTGGCGGAAGCGGTTGACGCCAGCAGATGCACGAGTGCCTCGACCTTGTCCTTAGCATCGGGATCATTGGCTAGAACGTGCGGCATGGTCGTACCGGGCTTGGTAGCGTGCGGGTCGCTCAGGTACTTCCGCAGCCAGCTAACACGAACCCGGCTACCGACTTCGGTTAGAATCGGTCCCTGCTTAACAAGCAAGGTTTTGTCGCCGGACGTATGACAATTGACGCAACCGAGTTCCGTTGCGAGCAAGCGTCCGCCGCGCGGCGAGCCGTCGGCGTGAAATCGCTCGAAGCCGGCGACAATGGGAGATTTAGCAGTTGCGAGGCTGGAAATAAGGGCAACGACCAGCCCGGTAACGAATACATAGCGAATCATAGTGATGAACACCTCGGGACCGGCGGGAGAGCGTCAGGTGCAGAATAGCAGTTAATATGGGGATCGGACAACAACAGGACAAGTCTTTTGTTCTGAGATTGTGGCAGTCGATAGGAATGGACTTACGCTAGTGTCAGCGAGCCAAGGTATTGCGATCTAGGAACAGATGAGCGGAAGCGATCTTCCTGTTTTTCACCTTGGCTAAACGGGCAATACCCTCCGGCAAAAAACTTGCCGGCACAGTTTCATTTCTATCATAGCACCATGACACCCCAGAGGTTTTTCCTATGCTTCTTTCGCTTTTGCTTTTTGCAGCGCCGGGTCTCGATCTGCATTACATCGACACCGAGGGGGGCGCGGCCACGCTGATTGTCACGCCCGCAGGCGAGTCGGTTCTCATCGACTGCGGTAATCCCGGTAACCGGGACGCCGAACGTATCGCCGACGCTTGTAAAAAGCTCGGTCTCAAAGAAATCACCCATCTTGTCATCACACACTGGCACCTCGATCATTACGGCAGCACGGGCCCCTTGTCCAAGTTGATTCCGATCAAGAACTTTCATGATCGCGGGATTCCCGCTACGCTTGACGAAGATAAAGCCAACTTCCCGCTCCTAATCCGCGCCTACAAGGAAGCCAGCGGCGGCAAATCCAACACGCTCAAGCCTGGCGATACCATTCCGCTCAAGCAGGCCGACGGCTCGCCCAAGGTCGAGCTGCTGTGCGTGTGTGCCTCGGGCAAGGTGATTGCCGAAAAACCCGCGGCCAAGGCCAATCCCGTCGCTGTCGATCATAAGCCAATGAAGCCCGATCCCAGCGACAACGCCAAAAGTCTCGGCTTCGTGCTGAGTTTCGGTAACTGGCG
>RGDT01000290.1 GCA_009918525.1 Planctomycetia bacterium | reverse complement strand
CGCTGCCCGGCAAAGGTAGTTCCTCGCCCATCATCGTCGGCGACCGCGTCTTCATCGTCGCGGCTATCGACACCGGTGTGAAAGGTGATGTCCCCAAAGTTATTGTTCCTCCTGGTGCCGACCTCGACTCGCCTCGCTATAAACGCCTCACCAAACCGACCGGCTCCGTGCATCAGTTCCTCGTTCTCGCTTATGATCGTCACACCGGCAAGGAACTCTGGCGACGCATCGCGGCCGAGAAAGTACCGCACGAAGGAATTCATCCCACCCACTCCTACGCTGCCGGCTCGCCCGTCAGTGATGGCGAACGCCTCTATGTGTCTTTCGGATCGTTCGGTAGCTTTGCTTATACCTTCGACGGTAATCAACTCTGGAGTCGCGATCTAGGCCGAATGGAAACGCGATTAGGCTGGGGCGAAGCCGTCACGCCTGTCGTTCACGCAGGTCGCGTTTTTTTGGCGCACGATCACGAAGGCGAATCGTTCCTCATCGCCCTGGCAGGCAAAACGGGCGAAACCCTCTGGCGCGAAAAACGCGACGAGCCTAGCGCCTGGACGACTCCCTGCATCGTCCCACTGATGGATCGTACCCTCGTCGTTCTTCCCGGCCATCGCAAAGTTAGGGCCTACGACGCCGCGACCGGCCGAATGGTCTGGGATGCGCCCGGGCTGACGATCAACACCATCCCTACCGCCATCTACCGAGATGGCATCGTCTATGTCATGAGCGGCTACCGCGACACACGCGGCAGCGCACTCGATGCAGCGACCGGCCGAACCCGATGGAATATCGGAACCGGAACCCCCTACGTACCATCGCCTCTGCTGGCTGGGAATCGGCTCTACTTCACGAATCGCAATGACCCGCAGTTGACGAGCCTCGACGTTTCCAGCGGAAAAATAATCCTCGACCGCGTTCGTCTCGCGGGACTGCGACAACTATACGCGTCGCCAGTCTGGGCTGCCGGACGAATCTACCTACCGGATCGCGAAGGGGCGACGCTGGTTCTCAAAGATGCCGACAAACTGGAGGTGCTCGCGGTCAATACCGTCGGCGAGACAATCGATGCCTCGCCGGCGGTGGTCGGGAAAAGGCTCTATCTGCGAGGCGAAAAGCACCTGTGGTGCATCGAGTCGAAGTGAGGGGCATCTCGTGCAGAGCGGGACGCCGTTATTTTTCACTCGGAGACGTAACGCCGTCTTCCAAGCGGAGCAAGAAACGTAGTCCACCTAGCAGGTGTTTCTGGAATCTTTTGTCCTTCCAGACTTCGTCTCGATGGCCCAGAGCGGTATAAAACGTCCGTCCCTTACCGTATTCCTGTACCCATGCCAAGGCGTTATCGCCGTCCTTACGGTTGCCGCGCGGTCCTTCGTAGGTGAAGCCGTCGGCTGATTGGACCGCGCCATCGATCTCTAGTTGGGCGGTGCCGTTGGAGGCCGTCAGTTTGACGACCTTGCCTATTGCACTGATTCGCGATCGGTCCACTTCGCGATCCATGCTCATGAGAATCCGCAACCGCTTGCGGTCGTATGGAGTGCGGAATTGGTAGATTTCGTCGGTAATCTCGAACGACTCGCCAAGGTGCTTCGTTGCCGGATGCGTCCGGTCTTCGACCACAACCTTAATCTTTTGATGCCAAGGGTGGCCATCGAAATAACCACCGATCAGCTTGCCGTACTCCGGCCAGTCATAAAACGTGTCGCTAGCCGAGTGCGTACCGCCGAAGCCGCCGCCCTTGCGAACGAAGTCGAGCAGATCGGCTTTCTGTGTTGCCGACAATGGTAGACTGCCAGTGGTGTAAAAGAACACGGCATCGAACGTGTCGAGATTCTCCTTGGTGATCATCTTGCGGCTGTCCTGCGAGCAGACCACCTCAAAGCTTCCGGACTTTTCACCGATCTCGGTAAGGATCGTTTCCGACAAGGCCAAAGATGCCCTGCCTCGATTGACGACACCGTGAACGAAGCCTTTCGATTCCGTGATGAACAGGACTCGTTTTTTCTTAGGCGATGCCCCGCCGGTGTTTTGTTGCGGAGCACCCGACCCCGACCCGACACCGACTATCAACACAAACGCAATCCACATGCGAACCAATTGCATGACACAACCTCCTCGGGAGAGAATGCAGCGGTGGACCGACTAATCGTTCAGCTTGATACGCAATCGACGAAACTCGAATTTCCCTGTCTCGGCTTGGAGGCCGATGGGACCAGATGCCGGGATATTGAGCATGGTCTCAAATGCTTCGCCGTTGCATGAACAACGAGCTACACTGCCCTTGCGGACCTGAACCGCCTTCGCATCGAGTGCTTTGCCGTTCAGCGTCGCGCTCTTGACCCGTCCACCTTCAAAGGTCGCCTCAAATTGATCGGCGGGGTTGAGAGCTTTACCGTTAACCGTTGTCGTCGTTACACCGTCCTGCACGACGATTTCCAGTTCGTTCCAATCGTCGTTGCGGAATTTCTTCAGCTGTTTCTGCTCGTTACGGCGAATGAAATCGCGAACCTGCAACTGGGGGCCGCGAACGTAGACGCCGCTGTCGGCTTTGAGGGCCGCCTTGAACTCAAGGCGTAGCGTGAATCCTTTTCCATACTTTGCGGCCGTGTCGATGGCCTTGATTCCGCCTTTGCCGTCCTTGTCCTTTTCGCGCATCACAATAACGCCATCCTCGACCGCCACACGGCCGTCGGGTGTCTGGGTCTTACCATCGAGAGAATCTTTTGCGCCGCGGTAAGTCCAACCGGTCAAATCCTTGCCGTTGAATAAGGAAACGAAACCGGTTTCCGGTTTGGCGTCCTCCGCACGAACGAGGGTGAGACTTATCAGAGCCAGCGCAAGACCGGCAACCAATCGGCTAATCATGGAGGTGATCCTGAGGATGGAGAGTAATTCAGCGGGATATCGATTTGATAGAAGGCGAATGGAAAAAAGAAAGGGGCCAGTCAAATGAAGAGAAACCCGTGCGACCTAATCCTTGTATGTTACTTTTCTAATAAGAAAGGAACGTCGTTTTTGCCGGCAATCAGTTCAGCGGTGAGAACCGATTGCGTGTTGTATTTCTCCGGCAGAGCCTCGGCAAAAATATCCGAGGAGTGTCCATACACTACCTCTTTTTTCTTCTCACCAGTCGCCTTGGCCCAGCGAATTTCCACGCGATATTTACCCGGAGCTAGCCCAACCTCGGGATATACCCGATAACGACCCGCTAAGATAGCACCACCACCCGTAGCACGTTCGGTTCCTTCAGGAATGAAAGAGATAATCCCGTTTGGTACGGGCTTGCCGTCGTAGGTTACTTCACCTTCGGCTTCGGCGATAGGAGGGGGAACCTTTTGGCAACCGGAGAGACTCGCGAAAAAAAGTGCGACCAAAAGACCGCTACCGATACGCCTGAACATTCGATAAACTCCGTTTATGGCGATGAAAAAGCCGCGATCGTCACTTGGGGGTTCAGATCAGCAATCCATCCCCAAGTGACGATCGCGGCTCCTACAAGATTAACTAGTTACTTCTTGTCAGACGGCGAATCCAATCCCAGTTTTTGCAGCAAAGCCTGGGCTTTGGCCTTGGGGCTGCCCTTCGTGTTCTTGATGTCATCCAAACCGGCCTTGAGAATATCGGCCTTGTCAGGCGCGGTTTTCTTTACTTGGTCGATCATGTAATCAAAGCTGGCCACTTCACTGGCCAAGGGTTGACCCTTGGCGTAGTTCTCCAGCGTTGACTTGACCTGCTGCATCACATCGTTCTTCGGGACCGCAACCGATTCTTCCTTGGGGTTTCCGCATCCCGCAACGACAAACGAGCAAACCAAGACGGTCAGAGTACAATAAAAATTCTTCACGATCATGCTCCGTGCTTAGAAGTTGCTGATCACCTGACCATCACGCGCATTACCTAGTCGCTGGAACGTCAACACGTCGATACTGTCTCGGATAAAGCGAACCGAGCCATCACCTAGTACGGCGTTCACCCCGCCTGTGTGCATACTACGCGGCGGAATGATACCGTTACCCCAATCATGAGCTCCGCCCGGGCAGCACGCACCACCAGCACTCGGCCAACGCCAGTTCGGCGGTGCGGCCGTGTTCAGAGCCGACTGAGAAGCGGCATACCACAACGGCAGGCTACCGTTAGCCGTGACCACGCCTTGGGACGAGTTGCGCGCCGACGAACCGATGGCGTCGAGTTCGGCAACGGTGGCGAAGTCCTTGTTGACGACTGCATTGAAGGGGGCATCCCCTGCGTAGAAGATGTCGTAGGGATATTTCCCCGGTCCACCAGTCGCCGACGCGTTCGACCCGGACAGAATCTCAGCTGCGAGAATCGTGTTGGACAAACCGTCTGTCACATCGGCCATACGTGTCCGCTTCAACTGAGAGATCATGCCATTGGAGCTGCTGTCCCAATTGGCAAAGGTACGACTACCGTAACTCCAGGCATAGTTTGAACCGGGGCCGTCCCAGCCACGGTTATTGGTCCCACGTCGAGGAGCGGGAGGCGATGACGGGCACAGGAACGTCTTCAGCGATACATTCATCGCACCGCTGTAAGCACTGCTCCAGTTGGCCGCATTTCCGGCACCTGCGGTGGAAGACCCCGGAGCCGGGGCGTTAGCGGGAATGACGATTTGCTGGAACAGATTATTTTGTTCAATATAAGGCAGGATGAAGTAGCTCGCGCTAAGCGATTCCCATACATTTGTTCCGACTTGTTGCTGATTGGCCGGGAAAGCACTGTTCGTGTCATGGAAGCTATGCATCGCGATGCCTAGCTGTTTGAGGTTGTTCGTACATTGCATCCGCGCTGCGGCTTCGCGGACTTTCTGCACCGCCGGGAGCAACAGCCCGATCAGTATGGCGATGATCGCGATAACGACTAGCAGTTC
>RGDT01000289.1 GCA_009918525.1 Planctomycetia bacterium | reverse complement strand
CATTAAACCGAGGCAGTGCCACGAGACGTGCCCTTCACGAAGATGCCGAACCGCCCCCGCGAGTGCCCCCGCGCCGCTGATCAGGCCGTTCGCCGACGGTCCCAACGGGCCGGGGCCGAGATACCACATGAGCAACGGCAAGCGCAGGTGCCCCAGCACCAACCCGACCGAGGCACCGATGTAGGCCAACACGAACGAAGTAGCTGCAATCAACGCGAGAAGCAACGGACTATCCTGTCCCATGGAAATCATCCCCAGAAAGGGCCCCCCTCAGATTCTACGCGGGCGAGCGGTCAGTTGTGTAGCGTCGTCGCTTACGCTTCCGGCTCTGATTCCAGGGTCGTCGCTTACGCTTCCGGCTCTGATTCCAGGGCCGTGGTTCAACTTTGTCTCATCGTGGCTCCCATTAATCTCTTGCTTGCGTACCGAGCTTTCGTAACTTGACGCTGGTCCACTCCCTCCTGCGAGATCCTACCTATGAGGCTCCTACTGCTTTTCATCCTGGTCGTGTCACCCGTGTTCGCCGACGACACCTGGCCGCAATTTCGCGGTCCCAAAGGTACCGGCATCAGCAAGGCGACTGGCTTGCCAATAACATTCGACGACAAGACCAACCTCGTCTGGAAAACACCGATTCACGACAAAGGCTGGTCGTCGCCCGTAGTGCTGGGCAAAAATATCTGGCTGACGACCGCCAAAGAAGACGGCACCGCTCAATACGCCGTCGCCATTGACCGCGACAGCGGCAAAGTGGTTCACGACATCAAAGTCTTCGACACAGTAAAGCCCCCCTATTTCTTTATCAAAGAATACAACAGTCACGCCTCGCCGACGCCGGTCGTTGAGGCCGGTAAGGTATACGTTCACTTTGGATCGACCGGAACAGCGTGCTTGGACGCCGAGAGCGGAAAGATCTTGTGGACGAATCGCGAGTTGCGGTGCGACCATTGGCGTGCGCCAGGATCGTCGCCGATTCTGTGGAACGATTTGCTTCTCGTCGCGTTCGATGGTCACGACGTACAGTATGTCGCGGCGTTACACAAAGACACGGGCAAACTGGCTTGGCGAACCGATCGCTCCGTCGATTACAAAACCACCAACGGCGACCTGAAGAAAGCCTATTCGACGGTCAGCGTTATCGACGTTGAGGGCAAACCTCAAGCCGTTAGTTCGTGTGCGGCGGGTACGGTGGCCTATGACCCACAGTCTGGCAAGGAATTGTGGAAAGTCGAATATGCCGGAATGAACGCAGCGACACCGCCCCTATTTGCTTTTGGTCTTGTCTACATAACCTCGGGACACACGTCAAAACTTTATGCCGTCGATCCCAAAGGAAGCGGGAATGTATCGAAGACGAACATTAAATGGGAGCTATCGAACGCACCGTCGCGACCGGCTCCGATTTTGCTCGGCGACCTTCTGTTTCTGGTCAACGACAAAGGGTTCGCCTCGGGGCACGACGCCGCGACCGGCAAAGAAATTTGGCGGCGACGGTTGATGGGAAGTAACTTTTATTCGTCGCCCGTCATCGCCGGCGGTCATCTGTACATATGCGACCGCGACGGCAAATGCCACGTCCTCAACGCCAACCGCGAAGGTGAATTGGTAGCGACCAACACACTCGAAGGCGGCATCGAAGCAACACCCGCTATCGCGGGCAAGTCGCTCTACATCCGCACAGGTAAGTTTTTGTATCGCTTCGAGAAAAAATAAAAGCTCAGTACATCATCCATTCTGGAGCCGTGGACGCAAGTCGGCGGCTCGCGGTCAATGGTCTCTCCCCGCCGCGACAAGTCCGTGGGGAGGGCGTTGTCACACCGAAAATTCGACAACGGCGATCCACTCTCCACCAGGCGGAAGCGTCAACCAACCGGCGTCCATACCGCGAGCGTCGAGATTAACTGCATCCGTTGTGCATGTGTACGGCTCGATGCAAAAAGCTTGGCGGTGCGGCGGCGTAAACACTACCATCTCCCGGAAGACCGGCGAACAAGCCAAGCGCACTGTTAATGGTCCACGTACGATGGCTCGTTCGATCAAGCCGTCTGGCCGAGCAGAAGGCGATGGCAATGCCGTGAGAATGTCATCGAGTTTCAGGTCGCCCAGTTTGCGAAGATGATTGAGGTCGCGTGCGCTGTCAACTTCGCGGGTCTCTCCGCTAGGGATATTTTCACTCAAACACCAGAACCGATTCGCCGGTACTTGTACCTGCGTTGCATCGTCAGCGCGAAAATAAGGGTGATAGCCCAACCCGAACGGTAACGGGACACTATCCGGGTTGCGTATCACGGCTTCGAGACGCAACGTGCCGCGCGAGAGACGCACGGTCAACTCAATCTCGTGATCGGCAGGCCATTGTTCTGGGGTCCAGCCGCCGTCAATCGAACCGCGAAAGACGCCCGTGATCCAGGCGGAATCGGCGTCAGACCCGCAATTGACAATACGCCATGCAGTACGGCAGGCGAAGCCGTGTATGGCGTTGCGCATGGCCGGGTCATTGGGGATGAGAGAGTAGGTCTGTCCTGCCCAGACGAAATGCCCCTCGCGGATGCGGTTGGGGAACGGGAACAAAACAGGGATGCCGCTGCGAGTAGGTCGCCCACCAGTGAACAATTCCGGATCAGCATAGAGACATTCAGATGCGACATGGTTTCGCACGGGACGCCACCGAAAAACATTGAAACCCAGAGCGGGCCAGATTTCCGCCTCGTCACCGTCGGGACCGAGCAGATGATAGACGCCGGCGTCACGGTCAGTAACGCTGTCGGCTTGTCGCGACTGGATCCGATAGCCCATCGTGGGATTCCTCGTATACAATGGCCGGGCCGCCCGTAGTTTGATTGGGGTGCCGCTGTGCCGACGTTGTCCGCTGAAACGCTGCTAACTTTCACCCGCGAGTTATTCGAGGCCGCAGCCGTGCCGGCCGACGAAGCCGCAATCGTCTCTGCCAGCCTTGTGGACGCTAATCTTGTGGGTCATGACTCCCACGGTGTCATTCGCGTCATGCAGTACAATCAGGCACTAGCTGATGGCATCCTGCGAACTGGGGTATCGTTGAAGATATTACACGAGACGCCGGCTGTCGCGACGGCGAACGGCCAATGGGGATTGGGGCAAGTACAAGCACATCGACTACTCGATCTCGTTATCCCCAAGGCGCGTGCGTTAGGAGTCGCGGCCGGTACGCTGTACCAGTGTGGACACATTGGCCGGCTCGGCGAGTACGGCGAGCGAGCGGCACGAGAGGGGTTGGCACTGTTCGGCACCGTTAACAATCACGGATTCGGCCGAGCGGTCGCCCCTCCTGGTGGGAAAGCTGGGCGAATCGGCACGAATCCTCTGTGCTTGGCAGCACCGACGCGCGATGAACCGGTCGTTTTAGATATTGGTACGTCCGTCTGCGCCGAGGGTAAGGTCCGCGTGCTATACAACAAAGGCGTACCGGTTCCCGAGGGCTGGCTGTTGGATGCGGACGGTAAACCGACAACGAATCCGGGCGTGTTGTATCACGATCCTCGTGGGACCATTCAACCTTTAGGTGGATCGCAGGCGTACAAGGGGTTTGGGTTAGGGTTACTGCTGGACATGCTCGCCGGCGGATTATCCGGCTCACCGTGCAGTCGTCCAGAAATCGGTGCACGGTCGGCCAACGCCGTAGTGTTCGCGTTGTTCGATCCGGCTCAATTCGCGGGGATAGAGCATTTTTGCCAAGAGACGGGCGATCTGGCGGCGAATGTCCGGTCGTCGCCGCCGGTGACACCGGGAACGACCATCACGCTACCAGGAGACCCGGAACGCCTGACGCGGGAGCGCAGACGACGTGAGGGTATCACTTTGGATGACGGAACCTGGGGACAACTAACCACTCTGGCGGATCGGTTGAAAGTGAAGGTGCCGGTATGAGTAAAGCGAGAAATGTGCTAGGTGGACCGCTAGCAGTATGCTGCGTCGATCCGATGACTGGTTTCTATCGGACGGGTTCCTGCGAAACGGGTCCGCATGATCATGGTAGCCACACGGTATGCGCCGAGATGACGGCTGAATTTTTGGAATTTTCGCGAGCCGTGGGGAATGATCTAAGTACACCGCGAAGAGAATATGGTTTTCCGGGGCTCAAGCCTGGGGACCGATGGTGTGTATGTGCCGCTCGTTGGAAGGAAGCGGCGGAGGCGGGGTTGGCACCGCCCGTGGTTCTGGCATCGACACACGAGAGGGCCTTGGAAGTGATCTCTCTGGACGAACTACGTGCCCACGCCCAGGAGATTAGCTGGCCCGATTGAAGTCTAAGGAATCGGTTGTTCCAGAGGTAAGAAAAGTAAAGTGTATGAAGGCAGTAACTACTGTATGAGGCTGATCGGTTATTATGCGAGTGTGTGAATTGTCAAAGTGCTTGACAGACCGATTGTCGAACATGATAATAAACTATTGAGGGGAGGAATGCGGAGCAGATCAGGAAAGGGATAATTGAAACTCTGCTAGGGTGCCCTCTCCAGGGAAAGAGTACCGGTGCCAGCGACGAGACGCAATTAGCGTGCTCGCGAACTTATATATTAAAGCGGGAGCAAGTTCATGAATTATCGCGTACGTCTGTTACAGGCGGCGTATGCCCTGGCCCTGGTGACGGTTGTTATGGTGTTCACCCTGCCGGGTGAATCCACGGCGCAACCTTATCGCAAGGTGATGCCAGGCCGTCCCACTCGTCCCAGTGCCCCTGGAACACCAAGTCTGCCTTATGCTCAAACAGGCGTTGGGGCCAACATGGGTCAACAAGGTGGTGGCCAGCAGTTCGGTGGCCAGCAGTTCGGTGGGCAGCAATTCGGTGGGCAGTTTGGTCAGTTTGGTGGCCAGCAGTTCGGCGGGCAACAATTCGGCGGCCAGTTTGGCCAGTTC
>RGDT01000288.1 GCA_009918525.1 Planctomycetia bacterium | reverse complement strand
TTGGCTATCCGTTCGCGATCAGATCCGCGACGGTTTGATGCCGCCAGCGAAGGAGCCGCGTCCCCACGATGCCGACGCTCGCTCTGTCATTCACTGGATCTCGCGCACCAGCGGAGGGCGTGCTGCTCGGCTCCCTCACCAGGGGAATCAACTCCCGCACGAACTACTGTTCGGCTCATCGGCCTCGACCAGCGACCCACCCCCGCCGCGCATCTGGCGACTAAGTCCCAATGCCTACATGGGCCTCGTGCGGAGTCTCATCAAAGGCAATCCCGATGGCCTTGTACAGCCTTTCACCTTGGAGCCGGAACGCGGTATACGCGACTTTGCCGGACTCTACACGATTGACGAGCCTAGCACCGAAGTGCTGATCCGTAATGCGGAAGCCATTGTTGACGTGATGACGGGTAATGGCAAAGGACGAAACAACGCCATCCGCGAACTGGGCGTTCTGATGGATGAAAAAGTTGTCCCTTCCTCGTCACAGCTTACCGGGGCCATTCAACTGGTCTACCGAGTAGCCATCGGACGCCAGGCCGAAGCCGACGAGGTGAAGCGGTTGATTGGGTTATATGAAAAATGTGCCGAGGCCGGCGACCGCCCCGCGGCGGTGCGAACCATGTTGCAGGCGGTATTGCTCAAGACGGACGCTCTGTTCCGTAGCGAACGGGGAGAGGGAGCATCGCTCGGTAAAGGGGGTTCTGGAGAGGGACGCAGACGGCTCAACTCACTGGAAATTGCGATAGCTGTTAGCTTAACGCTGGGCGACCATCGCGAGTCGGGGTTGATGGCAGCAGCGAACAAGGGAGAATTGACCACGCGAGAGGATGTGGCCAAGCATATTCGACGAATCATGGACGATACCCGAATCGAAAAACCCGCTTTATTGCGTTTCTTTCGAGAATATTTTGACTATACCAACGCCTTGAACGTATTTAAGACTCAGCCGAAAACTTTCCTACATCAGCCGGCCCAGTTGGTCGCCGACACGGATCGGCTAGTACTGCATGTTCTGGCCCAGGATAAGGACGTTTTTCGCACGTTACTGACGACAGATCAATCATTCATCAACCTGAAAATGGTGAAGAACAAAAAGACCCGTCTGGAGGAACCTGCGCCTGGCATAGTGGCTCATCCGATTAACAATAAGGGACAAAAAGGAGTTGAATTTGTCTACGGAATCGACAAGTGGTCGGAACAACAACCGATAAACCTACCCCAAAATACTCGCCTTGGTATCCTCATGCAGCCAGCTTGGTTGGTGGCCTACAGCACTAATTTCGAGAATGACCCCGTTCGTCGGGGCCGGTGGGTTCGCGAGCGACTGCTAGGGGGAACGGTTCCCGAGTTACCCATCGGCGTGGCGGCCCAGATTCCTGACGAACCGCACCGTACCTTACGAGATCGATTAAAAGTGACTCGCGCGGCTTCCTGTTGGAAATGCCATCAAAAGATGGACGACCTGGGGCTGGTATTCGAGAACTTCGACCACTACGGCCGTTTTCGCACGACCGAAGAGGTTGTAGATGTGCAGGCGACCGAAAAGAATAAAGATAAAAAGGGCAAATCCCTTGGACCCGTGATGGGGGAAACCGTATTAAACACGTCGGGCCTGGTGAACGCCGGCGGGGAGGCCAAACTCGATGGGCCGGTGAAAGACCCACGCGAGTTGGTGATGCGGTTTGCGTCCTCCGAGCGGGTCCGCCAAGTGTTCGTTCGGCATGTTTTCCGTTTCTTTCTCGGTCGAAATGAATCGCTCAGCGATGCCCTTACCTTACAGGAAGCCGACGCCGCTTATGTCAAAAGTGGCGGCAGTTTCAAAGCGTTAGTGATCTCGTTATTAACCTCAGATTCTTTTCTTTACCGGTCGATTCCCGTTAAGGGAGATAACAAATGAGTATAGAAATCACACGCCGTCAGATGCTCCGGTCATCTAGTCTCTCGGCCGGTGCCACCCTCCTTGCGCCTGTGCTATCGCAACTGGCAGCCCAGGCCGCTGGTGTAAAGTCCGCCGGTCGTCAGCGGGTGGTGTTCGTGCTGCAGAGCAACGGAATGAATCCGGCACATCTGTTGCCCTCCGGCATGGCAATGGCACATTCGCAAAATGGGCGACCAAGTAACGAACGAATGGAAGAGATAAGCCTCAAGGACCGTACACTACCCGCTCCGATTGAACCTTTGACGCCCCTGAAAGACCGTCTGGCTTTGGTGCGTGGGCTGTCGGGGCGGATTGCGTTGAGCGATCACTCTGCTAACTTCGGTGCGCTGGGTTGTTACCCCGCAGGCAAAGGTGCGATGGCCCAGACAATCGATCATGCACTGGGACAGGCGATTCCAGGAGTCGTCCCCCAAATCGGGCTTGGCATCATGGAACGGCCCGAGACGACGATGAACTACCAGCTGTCGGCAGCGGGGCCAGGCAAGGTTTCACCGATCCAGTGTTCGCCGGAGTTGGCATTCAAAGCATTGTTCGGCAGCGTCACCGGCGGTACAACTCGGCGAGCATTTGACCGGCGGACCAACTTGCTCGACTTCATGGTGGATGATGTAAAGCGAGCGCGAAATTCCTTGGCTGGCGAGGAACGCAGGAAACTGGATTCTTACCTGGAAGCGTTCGAGGTTCTGCGTTTACGGCAAGACAAGCTCGATACGATCAAGGACGACCTGAAGAAGCACGCCCCCAAACTCGACGACCGATTGCGGAAACCAACGGAAACCAATCGCCTGGAAGCCCAGTTCGAGATTGCGACTGCGGCACTAATCATCGGCTTGACCAACGTCGTGACCTTGGCATCCGGCGGGGGTGGTCAGCATTACATTGCCTTCCCCGAATTAGGGATTCCGGTAGGCGGTCACCACTATGGACATGGTGGTAGCATCAACGGCAAGAACTACGAGCAATGCTTCGCGGAGGTCCGACAGTATCACTGCAAGCTCATCGCCGGATTGGCCAAGGCGCTCGACAAGGTCAAGGAAGGCGACGGAACGATGCTCGATAATACCGTCATCGTCTACCTTTCCGACTCCGGCGACGGTCATCATCCGCAACTTTTTGAATGGCCGGTCATTCTGATCGGCGGACTAGGTGGCAAGCTGAAGACCGCTGGACGTTATCTTCAGTTTCCGAAATATGGCGCGAAGGATCACCGCACGATGGCGAACCTGTATCTGACGCTGTTGGAGGCAGTTGGCAAACCGCGCAAAAAGTTCGGTGTGCCCGATCCCGGCCTGAAAGATATTGATCAAACCGGCGTGGTGGCCGAGTTACTGGCCTGATAAGTGACGGGCAGAAGGGAGCTTAACCTCTCTCGTCAGAATCGTAGCAGCGTGGGCGACAACGCTCTGCTGGTCGCCCCCACTTGAACTTCCGGCTCTGACAGAATCGCGACAATCAAGAGGGGCATCATGTACACATTGCGACTCCAGGCCGTTGTGATTCTGACAGCTCTGGTCGGCGTGAAGGGGCTACAGGCCGAGTCTACGAAGAAGCCGACTTTTGAAGCAGACGTTCTGCCCATTCTCAATGCCCACTGCCTTCAATGTCATGGTGGAGTTCACCAGAACAACGGTCTTGACTTACGCACGCTGTCGGCCCTGTTCCGAGGAGGAAAGTCAGGCCCGGCTGTGGTTGCCGGTCAAGTGGAAGACAGCTTGTTATGGAAGAAAATCAGCAATGACGCCATGCCCAAGACCGACAACAAGGTTTCGATCGCCAATAAAGCAATCATCAAGGCATGGATCGCGGCAGGAGCGAAAGGGATCGAGAGGAAAATAGACACAAAAGTAACTCGTACCGCGATGAAACCCGCTGACGTGGCCCGGATCATTGACCGCGAAATCGCCGTCAAGCTGGCTACGGCAAAGGTTACGGCCTCCCCTCGTGCGGATGACGCCGAGTTTCTCCGTCGTGTCGCCCTCGATATTACTGGCAAGCCGCCGACCGCAACGGCAGCGATCGCGTTCCTTGCCGACACGGCTCCGAACAAGCGTGAAAAACTGGTGACGGCCCTGCTGGAGTCCGACGACTATGGCCGAAACTTTGCGGAACGCTGGATCAATTTGTTCGCCCTGACCACGGTAAGCGAACGTCCGCCCAGCACGGATCCCTTCATCGACTGGATGGCCAAACGATTAAACACTGGACGATCATGGGCGGACATCATACGCGAAGTAATCAGCGCGGATGGGCCAATCTCCGAGACTCCGCAGGGGCTTTTCTTCTATTACAACGCCGACATGAACGGCAAGTTCGAGCCGAAGATCCTCGCGGGAAACATCGGCCAAGCGCTACTGGGTATTCAGTTACAGTGTGCCGAGTGTCACAACCATCCCTTCAACGACTGGAAACAGACGGAGTTCTGGTCGGTGGCCGCGTTTTTCGGGCAGGTGGAGAGGATGGAAACAGTCGAGAATAATCGGACACCCGGCGTACAGGAGAGGCACCTGAAACTGCGTCGAGGGAAGCCCCAGCCCATACCAAAAAGCATCACGATCAGCATCCCCAACGACGGCGAAGCGCGCAATGGCGGGACGAAAGTGCCGGCGGGGTTTATCGACGGGCGCAGGATCGAGATGGACCCGGCAAAGAATCATCGCCTGCCGTTTGCGGAGTGGATGACGTCCAAGGAAAATCGCCTGTTCGCACGAGCGGCGGTGAATCGGTTCTGGGCGCACTTTTTCGCGCGGGGATTCGTCAACCCGTTGAACGACTTCGTCCGATGGTGCTGCAACACCGGCTCGTTTCGCCTGTGCGTACTTAATCAGTGACTCTCGTAAGCTTTTTAGAATTGGAAGGCCGAGCAGTCCTTCGATCCCTTGCTTCACTTGCGATGCCATTCCTTTGTTCGCGTAACGTTGTACTTGTTCGCCATCAAACAGAAAGAATTCTGCCAGTGGCGCTGGAAGAAACGTCTTTGCAA
>RGDT01000287.1 GCA_009918525.1 Planctomycetia bacterium | reverse complement strand
AAGGCTTTTCAGATTCATACCAGCCAGTCGGAGAGCAGCGATTTGTCACCGAAAGATCGCGCGCCTCACAGTTCCCGATTGCGCAGCGGACGAGCCGCACGCGAGTTCACGCAGTTTTTGCAAGGCGGTGCCCGTCAACGCTGAATACGCCGTGAGGCGGCGAGTTGCGCATGGAAATCATCAGACAAGCTTTTCTCAAGACGGTTCCGCAATCTTTGCGCGTAGGACTGGTTTATCCTGTAAAAAACAAAATTGACCAGTGGGTCAGGCAGATTGTCGAATTGGTCTCCTTATCCGCCGAGTCGCGCCGCCTTGCAAAGTCTCTCGCCGACGGGGAATTCGCTGCAGCCATGGTGGGATGCGTCGACGACGAGTGGAGCGGCAGAATCAAGGTGGCCTGCGAATGCCCGGACAATCGAAAAATTCCCAGAGTTGCCAACGCGGGGACAATCGACGGCTCTCTCATTACCATGCACAACGGCATCAAAATACGCGCCATGAGCTACTACGGTGCGGGAATACTCAATCTTCTAATCGCCAACAAGGGCGTGCACGAACCGCAGGAAGAAAAGGTGTTCGGGGAAGTCCTGCAACTTATGCCGGATTCCCCCGTCATGCTGGAACTTGGGGCTTATTGGGCATTTTATTCCATATGGTTTTCGCGCTCTTGCAAGAACGCGTCTTGTTATCTGATCGAGCCCGATCCGAGAAACATAGCCGCGGGTCGCGAGAATCTTCGACTCAACGGACTTAAGCACAGTATCGAGCGCGCCGCCGTGGGAGACAAAAGGACCTCCGGCCTGCAGGCCGTGCGGACAATTACCGTCGACGATTTTTGCGAACGGAAAGGCATCAAACACCTCAACATCCTTCATGCGGATATACAGGGCTCCGAACACAAGATGCTTTCGGGTTGCAGTAAAATGTTTGAGCGAAGGGCGGTGGACTTCATCTTTATCTCGACACATTCGGAGGAATTGCATCAGAGTTGCATAAGTTTTCTCGAAAAAAACTCATACTCCACGCTCTGCAGCGCGACGCCGGCCGAGAGTTACTCATGCGACGGGCTTCTAGTCGCGAAGAGAACGGAGCTTCCACAACCGGAAACACTCACCATTTCCCGCAGATGATCCCAGGCTGGGGAACAAATACCAACAAACACCTTTGTACATGAAGAGTTACCTTTCGCAGGCCGGTCAGGACAAGTGGGTTGACCAGTGTGTATTCCGCGGCAAAAAACGGGGATACTTCCTCGACATAGGAGCGTTCGATGGCCGCGAAATCAGCAACACCTATTTTCTTGAGAAATACCGCAATTGGGACGGCATCTGTATCGAAGGAGACAGCAAAAATTTCGCCCGTCTGGTTCGCAACCGCAGGTGCCAGTGTGTAAAAGCAATAATCGGAGCACCGCCAACGGGGTCGATCTTTGTGAGCGAAGGCGCTTACAGTCGCGTGGCAGTCCGCCCTGCCGGAGCGGAACCGGATCAGGACAAGCAAGAAAAGGAGTCCGCGCCAACTCTGCGCTCAATCCTCGACCGTTGCGCGGCACCGAAGCTGATTGACTATATCACGGTTGATGTCGAGGGCATGGAGGACTCCGTCATGTCGGAGGTTTTCGATTCCGGTCGCCATTGTCTCGCGTTTACCATAGAGAGGCCGAGCGATTGGCTTCGGAAGGAACTTGCCGACCGAAACTACCTGCTCTGCGTTGACCAACCGGGCCTTGATGCTTTTTTCCTGCACAATTCGCTGGCGGAGAAATATCTCTCCAACCTGATCGACTCCTGCCGTTACGAGTCTAAAAGAGGAATCTCCTTCCTTGCGGATCGGTTGCGCGCCAACGCGAGCTATATTTGGCGATACGGCCTGAGGGGATATTTGGACAAGCGGAGAGTTTCAGCTTTCATAGACTTGTGCGCTTAGAACGCAGGGCCTGTCCGGCGGTTGTGGTCGAAACATGAAATTGCCAGTCGCTTACGTCGAGGTGAGCGACGCCAAACCGAGGTTGGCTGAAGCGCAAATTCGTTTGCGAGACAGCATTGAAAGATTCGGTTTGGACCCCTTCCCGGTTCGAGGCGGGGCAAGACTAGATCTCCTGGGTGACGTGTGCAGGGCCGTCCGCCGCGTTGCCACCGGTGGTGCATTCGTCTGGTGCAACTCCGATGTCGTTCTCACACGAAACCCGTTCAACGTCCCTGATGATGGCAAAGTTTACGGTTTCCACCGCCGGGAGGTCCCCTCCGGAGAAATCTGTCATGGTGTAGACATGTACTACATTCCCGTAGAGTGCTGGGACCGCTGGCTTTCGAAGGACGTGCCTGATCTCCATATTGGAGCTTCTTACGTTGATTGGTGGATAAGCCGGGCCATGCAGAAGGTAGGAGCATACGAGAACCTCACAGGTTACATCGACCATCACTCGCATCCGCAATCACGAGCCGCTGCCGACGATGCCAGTCCCTACTACCAGAGAAATTTCCGCGCTTTCAATGATTGGGCGCGGCGCAACGGACTTGACACCATTCCGGCGCCCAGGTTCTTGATTCCGGGAGTCGGCCACGTCTGGGGTTTCCGCCACGCCTTGCGCCGACTGTCGGCCAAGCTGTGTTCGCGCTTTGATCAATGACGGCTGCGGGCTACGCGCTTGCTGGGAGTTCCTATGGTTCTTGCCGATCCGACGACATCAGGGCTGAAATTCGGACGGGTTGTCTATCGCGAACCAAGCCTGTCGTCGCCGGGCTCTTTGCCGCGGCCTTGCCGACCTAAAGCGGTTCGCAGAATAATTTTCCGCCGACCTCGGAGCGAACGTTGTCGTTGGCGCTTGGGTTTCTCGTCCCGGGCGAGGCGGTCCTCGCGGATCTGTTTTGTCCCGAGGCCACCCAGCTCGAACCGAGCGCTCCTTTTGCTTCGATCATCCGTCCGCAATGCGAGAAGCGGCGAGGCCATTTCGCTGACCCGGCCATTCTCCCCGAGTCCGACTTTTGCACCTTTGCCGCGGTGCAGACTTCGGTCGGCCTTGACGCTGCGTTTTCGAGTTGGTTCGAAGCGCACGTTAAGCGAAGGGGCAGTTCAGCCATGCAAATAAGAGGAGCTCTCCAGATCATGTTCCGCTCAAAATCCGCGATGGGACGCCATGCCGAAGGTGAGCAGCCTCTACGACGAGCATCGGGCCAAGCCCCCGGCCGCGGAAAATCCCCCTGAGTTATTTGCGGCGGAGGGAAGCAGTTATTGGTGAGCCCCAACTTTTTGCAAAACGAATTCCCATGAGATTGGTTTGGCTCACGGAGTATTTCGAGCCTCCCAGTGCGGAGCGACGCTCCGAAATCCGCGAGTCCATCCAGGCAAACTTGGCAAATCCCTGCTTCGATTCCTGCCACATATTCTTTGCGGGCGATGTTGCTTATCTGCCGCAATGGATTTCCACAAACAGCAAGGCTAGAACGCAGCCGATTAGTTCCCCTTTGCGTTTTTCCGATTTTCTGGGCTTCGCGCGAGACACTAGAGTGATTTATGTCCTGACGAATGCGGATATAAAGCTCGACGCTTCAGCTTCTCTGCTGCGTTATGTGAATGAGCGCGAACTCTGGGCCCTCTCGCGTTGGAATGACGGGGTGAAGCCGCCCTTCATTCACCGGTGCACGCAGGATACGTGGGCGCTGAGGGGCAGCCGAATCCCGGCCAGCCTCGTTGCGCAATGCGACTTCACTCTGGGAGTTCCCGGCTGCGACAACGCCTTCGCCGGACGTTTGAGGGAAGCCGGTTACAAGATCCTCAATTATTCGTGGAGCATTCGCACAGACCATTTGCACGCCGCACAGTCACGGAATTATCTGCATAACAAACCAGTGGAACGACCTTACTTTTTTCCTGCGCCAAGTAGGGCACCGCTCCCGATCAGATTATCCGATTGGCTGCGCAAAAGTTTTTTGTTCTCCGGCCGACGGGAAGCTGAACCCGCATGAACTTGGCCCGGTATTTCGAAACCCTCCGTATTTCGCGCAGTCTGCGACGAACCGTGCGCCAACACGGATTTTGGTTTGTTGATATTCCGCGAACATCCTCCAGCAGTCTCCGTTGGGAGCTGGCAGCCTGTTTCAATCCCCTCTACGGAAAGCCGAGTTCGTGGCCGGGGCAACCATTGTCTGAAGAACAACCCGCGCCGGCACATCTTACTGCGCGAAACGTGCGGTCTATGCTTGGTGCGCGGCTGTGGACAGACAGCTATACTTTCAGCGTTGTCCGTAATCCATGGGACCGAACCTACTCGCTATACCAGTATCGTATCCAGAGGGAGGGTTTTCCGGGTGACATGAGATTTACCGAATACTGCCAGCGGTTGCTCGCTGTCAGGCGCGGCAACTATGATCCATTTTTCAAAAACCCGCTGCACCATATGAGTTCCTGCGACTTCCTTGGCGACGGGAATGGCACTTTCATCGTCAAGGCGATTGTATTCTTCGAGCAACGAAGCAAAGGTCTGCGCGTCGTCGGCGAGAAAATTGGCTGCCCAAACTTCGGCAACAAACAGAAGATGCTCGCTTCCCGACACGAAGGGGATCCTCGCCCTGAAATGGAGGATGAAGCAGTCGATTTGATTTCCGAAGCCTACGCCGACGACCTTGAGCGCTTCTCTTACACTTATCCGCCGGGGGAAAACACCGGGTCTGCCATGATTGATTTTTCCATTGCCGGCAGAAACAAATGACCAAAACCGGTGAGTCCGAAGCGCCGCGCTTGGATGATTCCTTTCACTCCCGCCTTCCGTCTCTCCGGAAAATGACGCGCTCGCGGCCTGCTCCGCAGTTATTTTCGCGCGTTCAAGAAATTTTTCTATGGAAAAGCCGGCCCCGGTTGTGCTGATTCACCAAGGCGCTGCTCCTTGCCTCAGCACCGTTTTGGATTGCTTGAAGCGCTCCAA
>RGDT01000286.1 GCA_009918525.1 Planctomycetia bacterium | reverse complement strand
ACCTGACGAAAAGCCAAGACATCACCGTTGAGATTCCTTAACTCGTTGATTCCACGGAGATTCCACTTGTTCGCAAGGCTATCCCCTTTTCGGGTCGGCCTTCTGGTGGTGGCCGTCCTGGGTTTGGGAGGTTGGCTCTACTCGCTCAGGCCAACCACTGCCGGGGAAAGGCGATTGAGTCCGTATGTCCTTATGCGGCCTCCAGTACCGATTGTTTTCACCTCACGCACTGACCCCGCCAGCTTTCTTGCCGCAGCTCCTGAAGGCGAGGGTTTCCACTATCCCGGTCAGAGGCTCTGGGCAGCTCGCGAAGGACGTCTGCGGTTGCTTACTCCAGCAGGTCAAGTGATCGAGCTTACTTGGCAAAAGCCGCTTCCCGATGGCGATACACTGATTGACGTAATGAGTCCGTCCGTAACGCTCGATGGCCGACGTATCTTGTTTTCTGGGCGTAGGCAAAAAGATGGGCATGGTCGATTTCGCTTGTATCAGGTGGGACTGGATGGACGCGGTTTGCAACCTCTTACTGGAGGGCCGACCGATACCGGCTGCGAAGCGGTACCGCCTTTACGATGGGACGCCGCTGGTCAAGTGATGAGCGATACAGCCCGCAAGCAACTCGATTATGACGACGTAGACCCCGTTCAATTAAACGACGCCGAAGGCCGCATCCTGTTTGTTTCCAGTCGCTCGCCCGACCTGGGACGCGACCACGCTCGACGATCGACGACACTATGGCTACTAGGGCCCGACGGCCTAAAACAGCCTGCCGGCGGTAATCGGAATAACGACCGCTGGCCCTATCTTTTGAAGTCCGGCTACACCAGTTTCACGAGTTGGAGTCGCAACCGCGAAGTCCTTTGGGCCGACCGAAAAGACGTAGCACCATTCCGCACAGAGGAAAGCTCACTCACGCGCCCAACGGACTTATGGCAAACGCTGTTTACCCAGATTCCCGGCGGACACTTCGGACTGCTGGCTAAACTCGATCTACCGACCTGGCGAACGCGACCGCTTTTTGCCAATCGCTTGGTTTTTATGACAACACGGCGGAAGGCAATTCTGGACGGTACCGATCCTCTCACCGTAGCGCAAGTCATCCCTGGTTCGATCACGCATTCACCGAGTTCACAGGCCGGCTCGCCCATTGCAACAGAAACGGTTGCTATTTGTTTAGGGCCGACGAGCGATGCTAAGGGTAGGCCGCTCTGGTTGGCGACCCCCAGTGCTTGTCCCCCTAATCTTGTCGTGTTGTCCGGTGCTTCGGTGGACGCAGGTGCCGACCGACCGGAACCAGGGCGATTCGGCCTCTACTTGTGTTCGGATGCTTGGCCCAGTAATGGCGAACCGGCATCCATATCGGCCATCGATTGGCGACTGCTGTTTGATGATCCGGAGATGGTCGATGCGGAACCGGTGGCGGTCTACAACCGCGGCATCGATTATCGCCGACCGAGCACGGAGAACCGTATGGTTCTTACGGGGCCTGCCTCCCTTCCGTTAGCCGATGGTTCCGAATATCGCGGGCCGTTGGGGCAACTCTTTGCCACGGCCCTGGCTGGCCCGACGATGATGGCAGGGCTACCCGGCCAAAAGTCAAACCTAGGAGAAGGGCCGATTTACGATTCGCCAGCCACTGGGGCGATTGACCATTTGCGGATCTATGCGGCCCGGCGGGATCGCTTTGATGATCCGCAGTCACCGCGGATTGCCGGTCGTTGGGAGTTTATCTTAAAGCTGCCGGTCCAAAATGGTTCGGCTGGTGGCTGGGTTCCCACCGACGCCCCGACCGTGTTAGCAGGTTTCAATCGCGACGGCGAGATGGTGCAATGGAGCACCGCGGCCAAGGACCGGCAGGGGCGGTCGGCTCACTTCTACGCTTTCGCAGGCGATCATTACAGCTTGGCTCAGCCGAATGGCAAGCATTTTTGCGTTGGATGCCACGCGGGGCATAGCGGTTTACCGCCCGAAGTGCATCAGCATGCGGAACGTCAACGATAAAACCATGGGGAGTGCTGATGAGTGAGCCAGTGAAGAACTCGGTGCTGCCGACACGAAAGGCCATGTCGCCGTTACAGGTGTTTGTTGTTGTATGGCTCGTCGCGATCGCCGCGATCGGCGGCTACTGGTGGTTTATGCCGCAGGTCAAGCAAAACATTACTGGTACTGTGACACGCGGCGGTAAGGCTTTAGTTTGGCCCAAAGCGGACGGCCAACTTCATGTCATTTTCGTGCCTGAAATACGCAGATCGGATGAGCTACCGACCAGGGCGGAATGCGATAGCCTGGCTGGGACTTTCCGCGTGGCCAATCTTCGCTCCGGGTCCTATCGCGTAGCCGTCCATATGTTTGATGAACACCATATGGATGCCTTGAGGAACCAGTTCGATCCGGGAAATTCCCCAATCTACCACAGAGTGACGGCAGACAACCAAGTGATCAACATTGATTTGCCATAAACACACTCGGCCGGAGGAAACCACCAGAATGAGGGGGCAACTGATAGACTAAAGAGTGCTTGTTTGTTGCCTCGAATCGCAAGACGAAGCCAAAGGTGTAAATCGACTGTAGAGATGCTCAGGACGCAGTGAAAACCAAGAGGAAATTCGTTTTCCTTTGTTTCCACTCTGCATCGTTCGCTTATATGCGGTTTGTCTGGTTGTTCCAGGGCAACGGGGAGAGCTGGAGTTTCTGCTATCTCCCCCGAATCGCAACTTGGTATTGCTGGTGCTGGCAAAACAAAACGCCGGATTTTTCGCTACTTTTCATTGCTTTCGCGGTAATATACTCGAATAATAATTTGGTTGGCTTAGGAGAGTTGCCGTGAACCAAAGGTTACCTCGTCGTTCGCATGCTCCTGTGGCCGATCATAGACCAGCGAGTTTCGGCCCCTGGTGGTTGAAACCGGTGGGTATTGTGTTTTTGGCCATCGCCAGTGCCGTGTTGGGTGCGATAGGATTGCCTTCTCTAGCCCGTCCCAGGGTGAATACGACAAATGAACCGCTCGCCGAAGCGGAAGTCACTCGAAAAGTAGTTTGGGGACCGGCTACCCAAGAAACACGTTCTCCTGAACCCGAAGCGCCGTCTCGTCCCCGATCCGCGACGGATTTTGAACGTCCCGCCGTTCCGCCCCGTTTACCATCGACAACGGGTGCTTATGCCTTGAGTATCCTGATCGACCGAGAAATCGACAATGCTCTACGCGAAGGGCGGCTGCCTTCATCACCAGCGTCGGGCGATGCTCAGTTTTTCCGTCGCGTTCATCTCGACTTGATCGGGCGCGTTCCCTCGGCGGAAGCTACGAGAATATTTTTGGCCGATGCCGATCCAACCAAGCGGTCTAAAGTCGTGGACGAACTGCTCGCCAATCCCGAACATGGTCGCTATCTAGCTCGACTATGGGCGGATATTTTGGTCAAACGCGACCCGGACAACACCAAGAACCTCAAGGCCGACCCGTTCATCGAGTGGCTCGCACGCCGCTTCAACGAAGGCGCGAAATGGGACGCGATCGTCACCGATCTGTTGTGCGCCCAAGGCGAAGAAAGTCGCTCGCCCGAGACATTCTTTATCACAGCGAACCAGGATAACAAACAACCATCACCACCCAAGCTCGCCGCTGCGGTCGGCAACCTCTTTATGGGTGTCCAGATACAATGTGCCGAATGCCATCGCCATCCCTACCACGAGAAGTGGTCGCAGGATGATTTCTGGGGGATGGCCGCGTTCTTCGGTCAAACACGATTCGATCGCGGAACAATGGCGAAACAAAAGAAGAACGGCCCCGTCACCGTCCGCGAAGTCGAGATCCCCAAGCAAACCGGCGGTAAAGCTGCTAAGGGAGCGAAAGCGGTTCCGGCGGTTCCGGTAGGGTTGAGAATCAACGTCACGGACCCCAATGACCCGCGAAAGGTCGTCAAGGTCGCCTCTGGGCGTTATCTGGAGAGTAATCAAGCGGTTCCCAACGGCAAGGCTCCATATCGTCCGGCACTGGCCAAATGGCTGACCGATCGGCGCAATCCGTTTTTCGCACGGGCGGCGGTCAATCGCTATTGGTCGCACTTCTTCGCACGCGGCTTGATCAATCCCATCGAGGAAATGCAGAATGTCGATAAAGCTACACACCCGGCTTTGCTCGATACTCTGGCCGATGCCTTCCGTGATTCGGGCTACGATCTCAAGTTCCTGTTGCGTGCCATACTCAATAGCCAGACCTACCAGCGTTCCAGTAGGCCCCTATCCGGTAACGAAACCGACGAGACGCTCTATTCTCATATGCCGGTCAAGATCATGAATGCCTGGCAACTCGTGGATTCTCTGGGGGCCGTGAGCGGTCAACGGGTGCGAACGAGAACCGAAAGCGCGAAAAAAGGTGTGAATTCAGCGGGCAAGTCGGCGACCGGCACCGGTGGGGATGCTCTGGTACGCTCGCTGGATACCCGGGAACTGGATGACGAGGCTACCGATTTTCAATATGGTATTCCTCAACTCCTAAAGTTGATGAACACACAACTGACGGCCTCCAGCACCGCTGTTGCTGCTCGCATCGCCCGCGAACATGGCAGCGACCATGCCGCCGGACTGGAGGAATGTTTCTTGATTGCCTTAACTCGTAAACCTCGCCCCGATGAAGTACAACGCCTCTCGGTCTACATCGCGGCCAAAGGTCCGAGCAAAGGTTATGCCGGTGTATTGTGGGCGTTATTAAATTCGGCAGAATTTATATCGAATCATTGAGAGCCGGAGGAGAAGATGAGCAAGATCTCTCGGCGGGATTGGTTGCGGTTGTCGTCGGTTGGCGGGTTATGCGGGGCGACGTCGGGGTGGTTCGGGCTGTTGGCTGAACGAGCAAGAGCTGCTCGTGAAAGCGGCAAGCAAAACAAATCGTGTATTTTACTGTGGATGGCGGGTGGGCCAGCTCAATCGCACACGTTGGACCTAAAGCCCGG
>RGDT01000285.1 GCA_009918525.1 Planctomycetia bacterium | reverse complement strand
GCTGCCGCAAGCGACCGGAACCGATTACTGCGAGGCCCGATCTTCCTCTCATCGGATGGACGTTACCTCATGTTTGGTAACGGTGTCGTGTTGCCGGTACAGCCCGCTGACATGAACAAATCTTGAATTCAACCAAAGGATGCAAAGACAAACAGCCAAGAAGCTAAGAACGCCAAGACAGAACCAATCGGTTATCTGTTCTTGACACTCTTAGTCACTTGGCCGTTCGACTTTCACACCGGGCGTCTGGTATCCCTTCGGTAGGGTGGTTAACCCACCTCAGACGGTTCCTCCACGGCTTCTGCTGTGGTATCCTCTGCGGCTGCTCCCTTCAGCCTTACCTCGGCATCCTGATGGAGACGGAATCCCGTTCCAGCCGGTATCAAGTGACCGAGGATGACGTTTTCCTTCAGACCCACCAGATAATCGACTTTGCCTTGCAAGGCCGCTTCGGTCAGCACCTTGGTCGTTTCCTGGAACGACGCAGCACTGATGAACGACTCGCTAGACACGGCCGCTTTGGTGATTCCGAGCAACTGGACAGACTTGGTCGCCTTTTCCGGCAAGCGCATCTTCGGCAATTTTTTGCCGTCAGCATCCAAGCGGGCGCATTCGTCTTCGTAGTCGGCACGATTGACGATTTTCCCGGCCTCGAAGACTTTCGAGTCGCCCGGATCGATGACCTTGACACACTGGTTAACCAGACGATCATTGATGGCGTCGAAGACGAAGGAGTCTAGCTGGCTTCCCGGTAGCAATGAGGTATCACCAGCGTTTTTCACCTGCACCTTCCGTAGCATTTGCGAGACGATGATTTCGATGTGCTTGTCATCGATTTCTACACGCTGCGTGCGGTACACTTTCTGGACTTCATCCACCAGGTAGGCTTGTACTGCCTCGGGGCCGCTGATCTTCAGAATGTCACCAGGTACCAACGGCCCAGCCACCAGTTGATCGCCAGCTTTGACACGGTCGTTGTTTTGCACACGCACCGGCATGTTACCCGGCACGATGTGCTCAATCTCCGTCGCCCCGGCCTTGACGTTACCTTTCTCGTCGGTCGGTAGAACGTAGATCGGCCGTTTCCCACGTTTGCGCTCGCCGATACGAACAATACCGGCAATGCTTGCCAAAGACGCGGCGTGACGAGGAGTGCGTGCCTCAAAGATTTCCGTCACGCGCGGCAGACCACCCGTGATGTCTTGAGTTCCGCCGACTTCTCGGGCCAGTTTGGCGATCATCGTGCCCGGCGAAATTTTGTCGCCCTCGCGTACTTCGAGGTTTCCGCGTTCCGGCAGAAAGATCGTTTCCACCACCTTGCCAGTTTCATCTTCCAACTCGACGCGGGGGTGCAGGTCGCCCTTATGCTCCTTGATAACCCATCGTTCGGCACCAGTCGATTGATCACGGTCCTTGGTCAGCGTTTGGCCTTCGATGACTTCCTTCAGCCGCACTTTGCCGCCGTATTCACTAATGTACGGCGTAATGTGTGGATCCCACTTGGCAAGCGATTGACCGGCCTTGATCGGCGTCTTGTCCAGCACTTGCAGGACCGAGCCGTGCGGGATATTGAAGGTTTCCAGAATCCGGTTGTTGGGGCCGAGAATCTGGATTTCGCCGGTGCCGCGCGACAGAGCGATACGCTCTTTTTTGGAGTTCACCACGTCGTTGATGCGGACGTATTGGACGATACCCTCACGCTTGGCTTTGGCCTCGCTGTCTTCCAACTTACGGTTACCGACACCGCCGATGTGGAAGGTACGCATGGTCAACTGTGTGCCTGGCTCGCCAATCGACTGAGCAGCGATGATGCCCACCGCCATCCCTTCTTCCACCAAGGCGTTGGTCGCCAGGTCCATACCATAGCACAGACGGCAAATACCTAACGGAGCTTTGCACGTCATCGGACTGCGGACCAGCACCTTGTCAATGCCTAGTTTTTCGACCTTTCGGGCCGCTTCGACGGTGAACATTTCGTTAGCGTCGATTACCGTTTCGCCGCTGACCGGATCTTCGATCGGGTGCAAATTCACTCGACCTCGAATCACCTCGGCCAACGGCTTTTCCACTTCGTCGCCTTTGTACACGGCTGACTTGCTGATTCCCTGATTCGTCTGGCAATCTTGCATCGTCACCACGACGTTTTGCGCCACGTCGGCCAGTTTACGAGTTAAATAGCCCGAGTCAGCCGTCTTCAACGCCGTGTCGGCCAATCCCTTACGAGCACCGTGCGTGCTGCTGAAATACTCCAGCACGCTCAGCCCTTCGCGGAAGTTCGCCTTGATCGGCGTCTCGATGATCGTACCGTTCGGCTTGGCCATCAGACCGCGCATTCCGCACAACTGCCGAATCTGCTCGACGCCGCCTCGGGCACCCGAGTGAGCCATCAAGTAGATGGGGTTAAGGTACGGTTTGTTTTCGCGACGGTCGTTACGCAATTCTTCCATCATGGTAGCTGTGATCTGATCGCGGGCTTTCGTCCACAGGTCGATCACTCGGTTGTACCGTTCTTTTTCCGTGATGTTACCGTCGTCGTACTGAGCCTGGAACGAGTCTACCTCGCGCTGCGTTTCGTCCAGCACAGGAAATTTATTTTTCGGAGTCTTTAAATCGTCGGCAGCGAATGACAACCCGGAACGGGTCGATTCGCGGAAACCGATTTCTTTCATCCGGTCCAGCAGTTCGATCGTTTCTCGCCGTCCCAGTAACAGATTGCAGTCGCTGATCACACGTGCCAGATGCTTGTTCGACATCGCCAGGTCGTAAAATGCCATCTTCTGGTTTAGAATGTCGTTAAATATCACCCGGCCGACCGTCGTCGTCACCAGTCCATTAGGTGTTCGTGGCAGTTCATCAACCTTCAATCCCTTGTCTGTGCGGATTTCGGTGATGAACTTTTTGGGGTACACCTTGCCCGCTGTAGGCAGTTTGTCGCCTACCGGGGCTTTCTTGCCCACACGCCGCAAGCGCTCGATTTCCGAGTCGAATTTCTCGCGCGAAACCATCGACCCTACGGCCAGCGACGAATCGCCCTTTTCAGTGATCCGGTAGGTGGCCACATAGTCCTGTTCGGCGTCGAATTCCTCTCGGGTCACCAGCTGCCCAGCGTTGAACCGCGACCCGGTGGCGTCGCCGATTTCCACATACCCCATGGGCAGACGCACTTGGATACGGGCATGAGTCCCCATCTTGTTTTGGCCGATGGCGGCAAACACTTCCTTGATGCTGCCGAACACCATGCCTTCGCCCAGCTCGCAGGGCTCGTCCAGCCCGAAGCGCGTCGCTTTGAGCATGCCCGTCGGCTCATAACGATCGACACCGCTGACACCTGGCTTGTTTTGCCCTCGCGACGCTGTCAAGTAATAGCAACCCATCACAATGTCTTGTGAAGGCGTAATGATCGGCTGCCCGTTCGCAGGGCTGAAAATGTTGTTCGTAGACATCATCAGCACGGTTGCTTCCACTTGCGCCTCGATAGACAGAGGCAAGTGGACGGCCATCTGATCGCCGTCGAAGTCGGCGTTGAAGCCCTTACACACCAGCGGGTGAATGCGGATGGCGTTTCCTTCGATCAGCGTCGGCTCGAAGCCTTGGATACCCATTCGATGCAGCGTCGGGGCACGGTTTAGCAAAACCGGGTGATTCTTGATTACCTCTTCCAGAATATCCCAAACCTGTTCATCCTTGCGTTCCAACATCTTCTTCGCTGACTTGATCGTATCGGCATGGCCCAACTCCTTGAGCCGACGAATGATGAACGGTTGGAATAGTTCCAGTGCGATCTTCTTCGGCAAGCCGCACTGATGTAGTTTCAATTCGGGGCCAACCACGATAACCGAACGCGCCGAGTAGTCAACGCGTTTACCCAGCAGGTTCTCGCGGAATCGACCCTGCTTGCCCTTAATCATGTCCGTCAGCGACTTCAAAGGCCGATTCGACGAGCCGAGCACGGGTCGTTTGCAGCGGTTATTGTCGAACAGGGCGTCAACGCTTTGTTGCAGCATCCGCTTTTCGTTACGGATGATGACTTCCGGCGCGTTCAGATCGACTAGCTTTTTCAACCGGTTGTTGCGATTGATGATACGCCGATAAAGATCGTTGAGGTCGGACGTGGCGAAGTTGCCGCTGTCGAGCAACACCAGCGGGCGCAGGTCCGGCGGGATGACCGGGATCGCTTCCAGCACCATCCATTCGGACTTGTTGGGGTTGCCGTCCATTCCGCTATCGCGCAGGGCTTCGACGACCTTGAGTCGTTTGACCAGGTCGCGTAGTTTTTGTTTGCTGGGTTTTCCCGTCTTTTTCTCACCTGGCTCTGACGAATCAGATCCATCGTCGTCTGTCAGGACTTCAGCTTTGCCTTTTTTCAGTTCCTTTTCCAATTGCTCGCGCAGTTCTCTGGACAACTTCGTGAGGTCGAGATCAACGAGCAGTTTTTTGAGTGCCTCGGCACCCATTTCGGCATCAAATTCTTCACTCGACTGTTCGCGTGCCTTGCGATACTCCTCTTCCGTGAGAAGTTGATACTTCTTCAGCTTGGTTGTCTTCGGATCAGTGACGACATAATCCTGGAAGTAGATAACCTTTTCCAGACTGGTCGTTTTCATATCCAGCAATGTGCCAAGGCGGCTGGGCATCGCCTTGAAGAACCATATGTGTACAACGGGGGCTGCCAACTCGATGTGCCCCATCCGCTTTCGGCGTACACGGCTGTGCGTCACTTTCACGCCGCAGCGATCGCACACCATCCCTTTGAACTTCATCCCGCGATATTTACCGCAAGAGCATTCCCAGTCTTTTTCCGGGCCGAAGATTTTCTCGCAGAACAGACCATCTTTTTCCGGACGGTAGGTGCGGTAGTTGATCGTTTCGGGTTTTTTGACTTCGCCGAACGACCACGAGCGGATCTCGCCTGGGCTGGCGAGGCTGATGCGTACCGCCCCGTAGTCGTT
>RGDT01000284.1 GCA_009918525.1 Planctomycetia bacterium | reverse complement strand
AAATTATTGTTTGCCAGCCAAGAAGAAGAAGCAAACATGCGATCCAGGGCCGAGCGTTATAACAAGGCGGTGCCGCCGGGCCAAAATGGCCAGCCAGGAAGGATTTCACCCGAGCGTCTTGCCTCCGATCCTGTATTACAGGATGGCCAACAAGCTGCCCAGTACATTTCGGAATTAACATTCTACCGACAGGTTAGCAACTTCATGCACCACTACAATCGGTGCTTCGTAGAACAAAATTCTGAAACGGTGGCTTGTCGTAAAGCGTTTTATGTCGCAGAACGGTTGAATTTCTACGGCGATCCATTTAAGGCTCTGCGAGTGTACCGTGATTCGACCAGTGACCCGGCCTGGGGTGGACCAGCTCTAAGTCCGCTGATTGCTTGGCGCGATCTAGTGCTCAAAAGAAACAAAGATTTCCGAAATGATTCGTTGATTCAGGAAGCATCAGCCGAAATACAATTGCGATACCAATTATTGGAAAATCGCTTTGATGGCCTGGAACTCAAACGAAAACTGGCGCTAGGTTCGGCGGTCGTACCTCTTCTGCCTCCGCTCAACCCCGATGCGGTTCAGGGTCCGGTGACGGTTGGTCCATTTGAGATACTGGATGAAGACGGACGACCCTATGTATCAGAATCGGCCTTCCAGACGGTCGTGGACAAGTTCACATCGCCACAATGACCCCGGGGGATTGTGGCTCGGCAGATTTATCGCAGGAGCAAATTGCAGCTATTCGCCGTGAGGAGGGTAGGGCGGCAGCAGCCTTGATCGGAGCAACGTATCACTGCCTGGAGGAACGCGATTTACTCGTGACCTACAGTGAATCGTCATTACAAAAGGTAACTCGCTTGATGCGGCAAGTGGGTGCGCAGTTGATTCTCACTCACAGTCCGGTCGATTATCTCCTCGATCATGAAATGACTAGCATCATTGCCCGTGCTGCTGCGTTTGCGGCGGCTGTGCCCAATTTTCTGTCAGATCGTGAAATGCCCCGGCCTCTGGATCACATTCCTCACCTGTATTATTGCGATCCAATAGAGGGAAAAGATGCGTTAGGCCGTGACGTACCTCCTGCTATACGTATCGACATCAGCAGTGTTATCGCTCGGAAAGAAGCTATGTTGGCGGCCCATGCGAGTCAGCGCGAATGGCTGTTGAAACATCATGGAATGGATCAATATCTACAGGCAATGCGAGACTGGAGCGGACATCGCGGCAAAGAACTTGGCGTAGCCTATGCCGAAGGTTATCGTCAGCATCTCGGGCACAGTTATCCACAAAATAATCTTTTGGGTGAGGCGTTGGGGTGCGGCTAGTCAGTCTGGTCGGTTCATGGGACATTCATCGTGTCGTTCCGGATGCTAGCTCGTAGCCATACGGTTGGATCAATGTCATATCTCGTATGAGTGACGCTTCCATCCGCGAAAAGTGCGTTTAATCCCGTCCGATGAGCCGATCCGAAGCGACTGGTCACAGCGTCGTCACTGTGGTTAAACCAGTCACGCACTGGAGGGTCGAGGCCAAGGCGATAAGCCTGAGCATAAGCGTTCCAACCTGGGCGGTTGTAGGGGCGACAATCGTTGTTCGCTCGCCCGAGTAATGCCTGGTTGAGACGCCGTTCGCCTGCCAACAACGTGCGATCCGCGCCATCAACAATATCGCGTAATCCAATCTTGGGTGTCGTTCCCTGCAATACAGTCCCATTGTAGCCGTCTAAACGCGAACCTGCATTTCCCGCGTAATCAAGAGCCGCAATTCCAGCAGCAGGGGAACGACGCGACGGACAATAGAATGTACTAATGGCTGTCTGATCGACCTGGGCGACGTCGGCCCGATACAAATCGATCTGACCGAGATAGGGCAAGAGATGATAGGCCCACGACCACTCGGAGCGATGTTCGGCGCGGGCCTCGCCACCATCGGGGCCACTATCTCCGCCTTGAGGAAACAATCCGCGTGCATCGTGATACATTAGAAAAGCGGTGCCAATTTGGCGAAGATTGTCCGAACATCGTATGCGGTCGGCGTTGGAGCGGATTTTTTGTAAAGCGGGTAGCAAGATACCGAGCAAGGCGAGAATCATGCTAAGCAGTATGACAATTTCGAGGAGAGTTGGGCTTGAGCGTATCGACTGCTGCATGAACCGCTCCAGTTTCGTCGTGGATTCATTGGAACTCGTTGAACCTCCTCTGGTCGAGAGGAACCAACAGCCTAACTCTCGCAAGAGTTGTTCAGTTAGGGTTGCCTAATCACTTAGATTCAAGCACACTCAGTAACCCGGACAACCACCCTATCCAGGTCTTCCTCCAGGGCGCTGGAAGATAGGAGAACTGGAATGAGTAATTAATGATTATCTAATACCTAAATGGTGAAAACGACAACACAAAATGGAAAAAAATCTGTGGAACAGATGGCGAACTTCGCCCCGTTCGTTGAATGAGCGACCCTGATTGCGGTTCATAGAATAGTACGCTAGGAGGAACTATCCGTCATGAAAATCATCCTTGCCAATCCCCGCGGCTTCTGTGCTGGTGTCAACATGGCCATTGAGAGCCTTGAGCGGGCCTTGGAAATCTACGGGGAGCCGCTTTATGTCTATCACGAGATCGTCCACAATAGGCCGGTCGTAGAGCGGTTTCGCAAAAAGGGGGTTGTTTTCGTAGATGACATCGCTGAGATTCCCAATGGCGCGGTCGTTCTCTACTCAGCACACGGCGTCTCGCCGGCGATTCGGGTCGCTTCTGTGGAGCGAGGATTGCGAGCGATTGATGCGACGTGTCCGCTGGTGACTAAGGTCCACATGGAAGCGATTCGCTTTGCTCGTGATGGATACACCATCATCCTGATCGGGCACGAAGGCCACGACGAGGTGATTGGAACAATGGGGGAAGCGCCGAATCACATGGTTCTCGTCGAAGACGAAACGCACGCCGAGCGTATCGAATTGCCCGAAGATGCGAAACTCGCCTTTTTAACTCAAACCACTCTTTCTGTAGACGATGCCGAACGCATCATCCGCGTGCTACGACGGCGTTTCCCTCATATCGTCGGCCCATCCAAGGACGACATCTGTTATGCCACCCAGAATCGTCAAGAAGCTGTGCGTGAACTGGTGCCGGAAGCAGACGCAGTGATTGTTTTGGGCAGTCAGAACAGCAGTAATAGCATGCGTTTAGCTGAATTAGCGAGGTCAAACGGAAAACCTGCATTTTTGGTAGATCGCGTCGAGGAGATTCCCTCTGAAGCATTTCACGGGGGGGAGACGGTGTTGATCACGGCGGGAGCCAGTGCTCCGGAAGATGTCGTTCAGAGTTGTGTTGAGTCGCTTCAAAATCGATATGGGGCAACGGTCGAATCACGGACAATTCGTGAAGAGCACGTCAGTTTCCCGTTACCTCGGGAGTTACGCTTGATCACTCGCTGACACCCAACTAAGCATTCACACCTTGCGAATCCGACCGTCTCAGCGCAGACAATAAAGCCGGTCATCGGGAGAACAAACATTGGTAACCCGACGACTGGCGACTGTAGGTTGATGATAGTGGTTAGGGTAAACATTTCTCTTATGTGGACGGCTCGCTAGAGTCGTTTAATTCGCTCTTCAACGTATATCTTGAGTAGTCCGCAAGTTCGCTACCCTTTCTACACGATATTAGATGAAGAGAAGTAGTGAGGGAAGGCCCATGCGCTGGACATTATTTGGCATTATCTCGCTGATCGGTTGTCAACATACTCCTACCGTAACAGAGACCTCTCAACCCTTGGGAGGTGGTGTGATTCCGACATCTTATACCGTGAAATCAGCTCTACCCGGTGATCGTCCTGTTGAGCCACGACAACGTCCACGCCGTGTTTCACCTGCTCGCATGCCTTATGCCCTTCCGACAATTACAGCTAGTCAACCATTAGTTGCTATTGGACATGCCACGGATTACCGCTGGATCGTAGGTACTCTTCAAGAAGAACGTGGTGTCTGGAAGATTCTGTACGGAATTGCCGGTGACTTGGATCGGTATGGTGGCTCGCTTGAATTACTGGAGACGGGACCGATGAACGGATTCTGGCCTGGTCGTTTGGTTCGGGTGGAAGGGGAGTTGATTGATCCTGCCCCACTGGAGATACAACCATCTTATCGCGTACGTTCCATGCATGTGGTTGGTCGATAAGATAGATAAGAAAAGATGGTTGAAATGAGGAGGAGGGGCGCGAGGTTCGTGCCCCTCTTGTGTTTGTGTGACAGCTATGTAGGGGAGGCTCTTGGTAGTCGATTAGATAAGTAGTGAGCGGCGCGGTCCGACGGAACGGATCGATGGGCCGACACCGGAGGAGGCTTCACTCCCTGCTATGTCCTGAGGATACGCCCCAAGGCCGTTCAGGTGGTGAGTGTCGAGTCCACTTCGGAAAATTGGAGGAACTAACAAGTGACTTTCGCTTCGTTCCTGCTCGTTTCAGCCCTGGGCGTGGCTGCTGAGCCGACCGTGGTTCAGCCTGCCGCTCCGGTGGCCAGTGCGCCAGTAGCCGGTGCACCTGTTTCTAGTGTTCCGGTTGCTAGTGCGCCGGCTCCTGGTTGCTGCACGGCTACGACGGTTTTAGGTCACTCTCACGATCATGGCCTGATTTCGAAACTCAGCAAGCCTGGTCTGTTTAGTGGTCTTTTCTCTCGACATAGCTCGTCGTCTTCATGCGGTTGCGGCACCATCGCTGCTCCTGCGCCTGCTCCGGCCTCTTGCGACCCCTGCTCTGGTGGTGGTTTGAAACTGCCTCGGCTTGGGTTGTTCGGCGGAAGCAAGTCTGATTCATGCTGCTCGCCAGCACCTGCTCCTACCGTCTCGTGCGATCCTTGCAGCAGTGGCATTAAGGCTGCTCGCCCGAACTGGTTCGGAGGCTTTTTCGGCGGACACGGCAAACTGTCCAGCAGCAGTTGCGGTTGTGGTTCGTCCACCACGA
>RGDT01000283.1 GCA_009918525.1 Planctomycetia bacterium | reverse complement strand
GGCCGATAGCGATCTCGCCTCGTTCACCTGTTCGAATGCGGACGCAGTCTTCAAGGCTCAGAACGAATATCTTACCGTCGCCGATCTGCCCCGTCTCCGGCGTGCGAGCGGCGTGGACGATCGCCTCGACCGTCGCCTCGACGAACGCATCGTTGACCGCGATTTCCAGCTTCAATTTCGGCAGCAACCGAATCTGAATCTCTCGTTCGCGATACACTTCCGTGTAGCCACGCTGACGGCCGCAGCCGCGTACGTCACTAACGGTCATGAGGTAAACATCCTGCTCGTTTAATGCCTTTTGTACGGCCTCCAGCCGCTCTGGGCGAATGATGGCCACGATCATCTTCATGGGATTATTCCTCCACGTGCGTCTGTACGGTGGTGTTCAGGGTGGCCTCGAACAACCGCTTGAGATTGCCCCGCACGCTGAATTGATCACCGCCGCGGAACTGGAAGCGATTGCCTTTGACGGTCGTCAAGAGCGGATAAATCGCTTTGAACTCGGCCGGATGAGTTACTCCCACCTGGCACAACTTCGACCAGGCTGCCATCAAGTCTTTATCGCTGGCTCCCTCGACCACAACCGTAAATCTCCCCTTACCGTTCGGCGGAACCGTAGCGGACTTCGGCTCGCTGGTCGATTCAGGAATATCGTCAACCGTTGCGCCTGTGCCATAATCGAAACCAACTTCACCATGCTCCGAGCGATCCAACCCAAGGTGCTCGTCCGATGTCGAGAGGGTGAACCCGATGGTGACATCTATGGCTTTGACAAGGATATAGGTCAACACAAACGAGAATATTGCCGCGATACCGGTAGCCTTCAACTGAGCGATAACCAGAGCCATACGATCCGAGCCATCTTTGCCCAGATTGGCAAGAGCATAGGTCGTGTCAGGGGTGCCGTCGGCTCCCAAGAAAGACAGACCCGAGCTGGCCGTATACAGGCTGGCCGAGGCAAAGACGCCAGTGAGGACGGCACCCAAGGCACCGCCAACACCATGAACACCGAACGCATCCAATGAGTCATCATAGCCCAGAGCCGGCTTGGCTACCACGAAACCGTAGCAGACGGCTGCGGCGGCGAAGCCGATAATCAGAGCCGACAACGGCGTAACGTAACCCGATGCCGGAGTGACCGCAACAAGACCGGCCACCAGTCCCGTCGCGAACCCCAGACCGGTCGGCTTGCCGCGATGGCACCATTCGATCAGCGACCAGCCCAACGCAGCGCCGGCAGCCGCGACTTGCGTAGCGGTCAGAGCCGAACCAGCCCAAGCACCTGTGCCCAAACCGCTACCGCCGTTGAAACCAAACCATCCGAACCACAGCAAACCGGCCCCCACAAGCGAGAGAACAACGCTATTGGGGTGCATGGCATGTTTGGGATAGCCGATGCGCGAACGCAACGCCAAAATCGCCGCCAACGCGCCAACGCCGGCAGCTACGTGAACGACCGTGCCGCCCGCGAAGTCGATGGCCCCCATCTGGCCGATAAACCCGACCGATTCGCCCTTGCCGTTGAGCGCCCAGACCCAGTGGGCCAACGGGCAATAGACAATGGTGGACCAGATCAGAATGAACAGGCAGTACGCCCCGAATTTCACACGTTCGGCAATGGCGCCAGAGATCAGCGCCGGAGTGATGATGGCGAACATGCCTTGATACATGCAGTGGACGTACAGCGGAATTTTGGTCGTTGAGAAAGTGTCATTCGACAGAATACCTTGCAAACCAACCAGTTCCGGACTCCAGCCGTACCAACCTCCTACGCTCTGGCCGAAGGCGATGGCATACCCGAAAAGAATCCATTGTACACCGATGATTCCCAAGGCGACCATACTGTGCATCATGGTACCTAGTAGATTCTTACGACGGACCAGACCACCATAGAACAGTGCCAGGCCGGGGACCATGAGCATGACCAACCCCGTCGAGACGAGCATCCAGGCCGTGTCGCCGCCGTCGATCGGGTTTTTCACTACTTCCGTGCCGTCTTTCGCTTTTTCTTTGGCGTGTTTCGTGACGGGCGATGTGTATTCCAGGGGTGGCGGCGAAGCGGGGGTGGCTTCTGCTTTCTTGGGTTCAGCGGCTTTCGGGGCATCCTGAGCGATGAGCAACCCCGAAAACGCCAGCAGGGTTAGCAGTGCAATTCCACGATTCAAAGGCACTACCTCCGACGAATAAAAGTAAGTTTCCCACGTTCCACCAGAGAGCGCGGCCGAGGGGGGCGCGAATCAAATATCGCCGGAGAGATGCGATAGTGTCTTAACTATAATTACACACATTCAAGGAAAGGGGAAAAAGTGACAAATTTGCTCCCTCAATTCTGGATACCGTGTTAACAAATCGGCACGAGTCGGCATCTCGAATTCCGCGAAGTCGAAACCGGGCGCCACCGTACAACTGACCAAAGCATAGCCTGCCTCAACTGTTGCCCCAAACCACCAACCCGCCGGAGCCACCGCCAACGGTAAAATCCCTCGAGTCGGATCGCGACCAACGCTCAGCGTTGAATACTCTCCCGCCGGCGAGATCAGATGCAATGTTAACGGCTCGCCGTCGAGATGATGCCACCCCTCATCGGAAGCGATGCGGTGCAAGGCCGACACCTCGCCCCGGCGGAGCAAAAAATAAATCGTCGTGCTAAACGCCCTTGCCCCGCCAAAACGCGACGGCAAAGCCGAACAAGGGATCGTCTCCGCCGAACGATAAACCTCGCGATACCATCCCCCCTCTGGGTGCGGCTTCAATTCCAGGGCCTTGATCCATTCTTCCGCAGCAATCATTGCGATGGCCTTCCGCTGTTTATCTCACGAGCCGACTTCCCCGCTGATCTTCTCTTGAGAAATGCTATCCGAACACGACCGTTCGATTTCCTTCAACCAGTAACCGCCGTTCCAAGTGGTAACGCACAGCCCGGCTAAGAACCTGCCTCTCCAGATCGCGACCGAGGCGCACCAAATCCTTGACGCCGTCACGGTGCGATACGCGCGCGACATCCTGCTCGATAATCGGGCCTTCGTCCAGTTCGGCGGTTGCGTAATGGGCCGTCGCGCCGATCAACTTGACACCACGAGCGTGGGCCTGGTGGTACGGCTTGGCCCCGGCGAAAGCAGGTAAAAATGAATGGTGAATATTGATCACTCGCCCAGCCCAGCGTTCCACGAACGACGACGACAAAATCTGCATGTATCGCGCCATCACTACCAGATTAACGCCGTGTCGCTGTAATAACTCGTTTTGGGCGGCTTCGGATGCTTCTTTGGTTGTGGATGAAATCGGGATCACCTCGAACGGCAAGCCGAAGTAGTCGGCAGCAGGTCGTAGGTCGGGATGATTGGAGACGATAACGACGACATCGCCGGCCAGTTCGCCCAAGCGTTGACGCAAGAGAAGATCGTAAAGGCAGTGCCCCTCCTTGGAACAGAAGATGGCCACGCGGTCACGTCGGTCGCTGAAGTCTAGTTCCCAGGCCAACCCCAACGACCGAGAAAACACCTCCATCCCCAGACGTATGCCGTCTCGATCTAGGCAGAAGCGATCCAACGACCACGTCAGCCGCATGAAAAATCGGCCGGTTTCCGGTTCGGCGTGTTGGTCCAGGTCGAGAATATTGCCACCGTGCCGAAACACAAAATCCGAAAGGGCGGCGATAATTCCCGTGCGATCCTGACAACGAACGCGAAGGATAGCATTGGCCATGTTGTGAATCGTCCTGTGCGATTGGCTGTCTCAGTTGAGAGTCGCTCAAGTCTAACGACCCGCTCGCCGTTGAACCGGGGTGTTGACACACCCCGCTTGCCCGCTTCCGGCTCTGATGTTACTTGCTATCTCGCGTCATCAGCGAGCGGATTCCCTTGAGGTCTTCTTGCTCGCTGACCGCGCGGACAATCCGGAAGCCGACCTGTTCCGCGCTGGTATGCCACCAGATGGATTGCGGACGATTCGGGTCCAATTGGCTCCAATCTCGGCTCGACGATGTCCGCGCCGCACTGCGACACGGGCCGCCCATGTCGAAGTACGAACCACCCCGCGCAACGTGTGGCCAACGTTCGCCCTTGGGTTTGTTTACGGGCCGAATCGTCAGCTTGCCCGCGTCCGCTTTGCCGTAAACCTCTTTTTCATAGGCATCGACACACCATTCAACGACGTTGCCATGAACGTCGTAAAGTCCCCAGGGATTCGGTTTTTTCTTCCCGACCTTCTGCGGTTTGTCGTTGCTGTTGTCGGCAAACCAGGCATAGTCACCTAGTTTGGAGGCGTCATCTCCGAACGAATACGCGGTCGTGGTTCCAGCCCGCGCGAACCACTCCCATTCCGCCTCGGTCGGCAGGCGGTACACCTTGCCCGTCTTCACCGACAGCCAACGGCAATATTGCATCGCGGTGTGGTGCGTGATGCAGATAACAGGCTGGCCTTCGCGGCCCAGTCCAAATGTTTCGTCGGCGTAGGGGGGGGTCGGGCGCGTCACCGCGTCGGCGTCTTTGGGCATTTCGGGTTCTTTGTCTTCTTTTTTGCCGGGCCGACCGCGCCAATATGTATCAAATTCATCCCAGGTAACTTCGTACTTACCAACCCAAAGCGCTTCGATCTTCACGGGGTGTTGGGGGCCCTCGTCGTCTTTGCGGCCCGCTTCGCCCTTGGGACTGCCCATCAGGTACGTCCCGCCAGGGATGGCGACCATGTCGAACGATACCTTGGTACCACCAATCGTCTCGGTATAGCTCTTTTCGGCCACCTTCTCGACGATGGGGTATTTCCCTTCCTCCTGGTAGCCCTGCGCCGGCCGCAGTCCCCAGAAAGCCAACATCGCCAGAGCCGCCAAGACCGTGATCTTCACCACCGCATTCATCTTTAATAAGCTCCCTGTGTCGCTTCGGGAGGGCGAATCGTGTTTCTGCTGCTTGTTATATGTTTGGCGGCTGCGGATGACCTGAAGCGTTTCTCGTTCCGCGAACCACATATGGGCACCACCTTCGGTATTCAGCTCTACGCCGCCGACGAAGC